>CAZNYE010000354.1:0-2725 GCA_964577185.1 uncultured Pseudomonadales bacterium
CGCTTTGGCCGTTCTCGCAAGGAGAAATCTCCGCTGCGCGGGAGACGTTTATTGACCGCATGTTCGGCGCTCATCTCTCGACACCAGAGGCGCTGCCCGGGCGACCAATAATTGAACGAATTTGCCTTGGTGGATTTCCAGAGGTGCAGGTGCGCAGTCGTGCGCGCCGTCGAGATGCTTGGTTCGAGTCTTATCTCGATACCATGACGCAACGGGATATTCGGGAGCTCGCGAATATAGAGCAATTGTTCCAGATGCGACAGCTACTGGCGCTGCTTGCGACGCGGGCCGGGCACTTGGTCAACTATGCGGACCTTTCCCGTTCCATTGGGGCTGCCCAGACGACGTTGAAGCGATACATCGCGCTCTTGGAAACCACATTCTTGGTGCGGCTTCTGCCAGCTTGGTACACCAACTTCGGAAAGCGGCTGACCAAGGCGCCCAAGCTTTTCTTGACTGACAGCGCACTCTTGGTGCACTTATTTGGAATCGATGGGAATCGCCTGCTCGAAGACCGTACCGCATTTGGTCGTGTGCTGGAGAACTTTGTTGCCATGGAACTGACCAAGCAGCTCGGTTGGTCGGAGGCGAATTGTCGCTTGTATCACTTTCGCACGGAGGCCGGAGCTGAAGTCGACCTGGTCTTGGAAGATTCCTCGGGGAGGGTGGTTGGAATAGAAGTGAAGGCCAGCCACACCTTGGGTCAAGATGCCGCGAGGGGACTTGAAGTGCTCGCTGAGGTCGCGGGAGCACGATTCGTGAGGGGGCTGTTCTGTATTCAGGTGAAACCGTCGTTCCTTTTGGCGCACGCCTGCACGCTGTCCCCTTGAGCCAGATTTGGTCGAGCTAGTCACCGCGGTGCGAGCCTGAGAGTCAAGTCCTATATCTCAACGTTGATTCAACTGCTGTCCCCGGAGAACAAGTCGAACGCGCTGGTTCAAAGCCCTACGCAGAAATTGAATCTGAGCTTTTTCTCGCCGTAAACGCGCTCGCACAGGGCGAGCTGTAGTAGCATCAGGGCTCGTCTAAAGAACGTGATCTTGGCATGTTCTTCACAGAGGGCGCGGCGCATCCCGATTACGGACTGCTGAAACTCGACCCTTGGCGCATTGAACTCTGGTGCATCTCTGACCTTGTTGGTGGCAATCCGCCAAAGGTCTGGAGGCCCTCCGCCCGAGGCCAAATGGGCCGTCAGTCCCTTTTTCTGGGCTTCTTGGATCGAACCAACAGCCAACACCCCTTCAGGAACAAGTAGAGCAGCCGAAGGACAAGTATGTTGAAGAACTCCCAAAGCAGCTTGGTCAAACCCATATAGGCGCCGAGGATGGAGGTCTCCTTCTTCCGGAATGGAATCTCGGATTCAGGCTGGGTGTTGCTTTGTGGAAGTGACTCGTTCATGGTGAAGCTGGCGCTCGTGTGCTGGGTGAGTGGTGGATTCTGCCGGGATTGCACCCGTCGGCATAGCGGAAATTGACCAGACTTGTTGTGCGATAAGGCTGATTTTTTTGTAAGCCAGAAGCCAGGACTCTGGTAAGACATTTGCCACACTAGTATTTTTATATCGAATAAACAAATACTTACGTTGGTTCCGCTGTGTTTGAGGAGGAGCAAGCGCATCCTTCCCTTTGACCTTGGGACAGCTACAATTTGGCGGCGACCTATGGGTGATGGGGATCGTATGGGCCGTGCGCCAGCCGCCGCCGATGCCCACATAGGTTCAGCAGGGTCTTGTCGTGGTGACTCGCAATGTGCGCGATTTCGTGCGCTTAGAAATCCCGCTGCTCAATCCTTGGCGACACGCGCAAAGCAACCGCTCACATTCTGTCAAATTTTGGTAATTGCTCGCCCCCCTTGACACTATAGGAACTGGTCGCTTTGTCGGCCCTGAAAGTGCGCTCACCCATTGCGTGCGCCCTCAACGGCGTTGTTGTCCCAGAGCGTCACAGGGGGCGAGTAGTTACGAATTCAGTTTGAAACAAGACCCTTGCTGAGCCTACAATGTGCTTCCAGCCATGGCGCGGCATTTGCCCAAGATGGTGTGAGCACTAGACATGCGAAAAACAATGCGAAAAACCATGTGAAAAACCATGTGAAAAACCATGCGAAAAACCATGTGAATGGCCACGTATGGTCTAGTGTGAAAGGTGTTGGGGCGATGTGTGACATCGCTCCAGTTGTACGAAAGTTGCATAAGAGCAAGACGGGCGGAGTTGGGACCAGGGAGGGTTCCGGTGTCGCGGTCGATGGATTTTGTGAGGCTGGATGAAGCAGGCAGTTCTCGCACTCGCTGGGGGTGCGGTCTTTGAGGGCGAAGCCATAGGCGCGGCAGGTACCGCGGTCGGTGAAGTTGTCTTCAATACAGCCATGACCGGCTATCAGGAAATCCTCACCGATCCTTCCTACGCGGGTCAGATCGTGACCTTGACCTACCCACACATAGGAAACACCGGCACCAATGCTGAGGATGTGGAGTCAAATCGCATCTGGGCAAGTGGATTGGTGATCAGAAACATGCCCAATCAACACTCCAATTGGCGCAGTGATTGGACGCTTTCCGAGTTCTTGCGGAGAGAACAATGTGTGGCCATCGCTGAGGTGGATACACGCGAACTGACTTCGATCATTCGTGAAACCGGAGCGCAGGGCGCGTGCATATCGGCCGGAGAGGTGGTCGATGTAGATGATTGCCTGCGTCGCGCGCGCGAGTTTCCGGGTCTTTCCGGTC
>CAZNYE010000355.1:0-4852 GCA_964577185.1 uncultured Pseudomonadales bacterium
TTCTGGTTCTGGCGAGCTCGTTTTGCCGCAGATTGAGAGTTTGCCAAGGCTTGACACCGGAAAAAAAACAACGCATTGTGCTTGCGCCGTAAGCAGGTGTCAATGGGATTGCAGGAATTGTCAGGAATTGAGTAAGGTTCAAGTCTTGCCTAGCCCAATGTACTAGCACAATGTAATTGATCGTGACCAAGGGCTTGTTTGCGTAAGCGAATTGCTCGCAGAGCTTTGACACTCGAAGGTCAAGAACGCATCATGTTGTTTTGCCTCTGTGTAGAGAATTCGACATTGGCTGAAGTATGAATACAGGTGAATGTCTTGACATACGACGAAGGAGTTGAAGACAGAATGGATGCCCTAGAGCGGAACGGACTTAAGCGGGCGGAGGATCTGGTCGGGGAGGAAGATCCTAGGCAGCCGGGAGTGCGCCATGACATATTAAACGTGCGCATCGAAGACGATGCGAGCCTGCAGTCCGCCTACATGCCGTTTGTCACAGGCGGCGGCTTGTTCATTCCGGCGGAGGGTGAATTTAATCTAGGGGAAGAAGTGTTTGTGTTGTTAGAACTCTCCGAAGTGAAAGACCCTTTGCCAATTGCCGGAAAGGTGATTTGGGTGACACCGGAAAGTGCCAGCCGAGAATGGATGCGAGGCGTTGGCTTGCAATTCAGCCGTGATGATCAGGGAGTGAAGGAACTCATTGAGTCCCGCCTCGCACTTGGGGACTTCGTCGAGAATCCTAGCGCAGCTCTCTAGAAGGGTCCGGTTTACCCATCCCTATCGAACAATAATTGAACTCGAAAGGAGTTTACGAGTCGATGAATACATCAACCGGCGACTTTTCCTATGTCGCTCCTTCTACACTTGAAGACGCCGTGCACGCCTTGACGCAGACTCCAGTTGATGGCGCGAGGCGTCAGGTTTTGGCGGGAGGTACGGACTTGATCGTGCAACTACGTTCGGTTGACCCGGGACCACGCACCATTGTGGATATCAAGTCTGTGCCGGAAACCAATCGAATAGAGATTTCGGACGATGAAGTGTTCATTGGCGGGGCGGCATCCGCAGCGACCATCACGCACCACCAAGGTTTGAGAGACCTGCTGCCAGGCCTCGTAGAATCTGTCTACCTCATTGGTTCAACACAAATCCAAGGCCGTGCCACCCTCGTTGGCAATCTCTGCAATGCATCCCCTGCGGGCGACACCATTCCTGCGCTGATTGCCAACCAGGCAGTGTGCGAGATTCTTGGGCCGAGAGGTTCGCGCAGCCTTCCTGTCGAGGACTTTGTGGTGGGCGTGCAACGAAACGCACTGGAACCCGCAGAGTTTGTGGTTGGGGTTCGCATGCCGCGACCAAGCGGTGCCACAGCAGACGCTTATCTGCGCTTTATTCCGCGCACCGAAATGGATATCGCGGTGGCGGGCGCAGGAGTGAGTGTCACGCTCGACGAGTCAGGTGTTTGCACCTATGCGAGGGTTGCCATAGGCGCGGTTGCTCCCACGGCATTGCTCGTGCCCGAGGCGGCTGAAGCGCTGATTGGCACATCCCTTGATGAGTCGAGCCTAAGAGCCGCCGGAGAGGCTTGTTCTGCAGTAGCTCGTCCCATCACGGATAAACGGGGCACAGTTGAATACCGCAAGAAAGTCGTCGCCGTACTCTGCGAACGCGCCGCTGCGAATGCGGCCGAACGTGCGCGCGGCAAATAGCAACAACAAAGACATAAAGACAAAGAGATAAACAAGGAAGAATCCAGCAATGGCGAAACAGCATGTCACCACCTCAATCAATGGTGAAGAAACAGAATTCCTATGCTTTCCTGAACAGACAATGCTCGAAGTTCTGCGAGAAGACCTGCGTCTCACAGGCACCAAGGAAGGCTGCGCGACCGGGGATTGTGGAGCTTGTTCGATCTTGCTTGACGGCACACTCATCTGCTCCTGCCTTATGCTTGCCCCGGAAGCCGATGGAAGGGAACTTACCACCATCGAAGGCATCGCATTGGGAAGCGGCCTTCACCCGCTGCAACAAAAATTCCTTGAACACGCAGCGCTCCAATGCGGCGTATGCACACCCGGATTTATCATCGCAAGCAAGGCACTTCTCGACGAGGATCCTAATCCTGATGAGGAGAGTATTCGCTATTGGTTGGCCGGTAATCTCTGCCGGTGCACTGGATATGACAAGATAGTGCGAGCGGTACAGGATGCCGCAGCCGAGCTAAGCGCCCAGCCAGCCGAATAGATGCTGACCAGAGACGTAAGACCAATCGACGGAACCCCAGAAGAAGAGGAATCGAGAAATGACTGAAGGACCTCAATTCAAATATGTAGGGACTCGTCCGGTCCGTCCGGACGGGGTCGATAAGGTCACGGGCCGAGCGGCCTTCGGTGCAGATTTCACCCTTCCCGGCATGCTCTTCGGATTGGTGCTACGCAGCCCGCACGCGCATGCGCGCATCAAATCTGTCGATCTTTCTGGCGCACTTGCCATTGATGGCGTTCACGCCGCCGTGTCCGGAGCGGACTTCCCAGAGGTGGAAGACGACGGCGAGATGGGTGGTGAAGGCGGTGGCAGCGTGAAAGACCTCGCTGATAACTGCGTGGCGAGAGACAAGGCGCTCTATCACGGTCACGCTGTCGCCGCGGTTGCCGCCACATCTTTGAAAAAGGCGCGAGTAGCCTTGGAAGCCATTCAGGTCGACTATGAAGTACTGAAACCTGTGCTGAGTCTAGATGATGCCATGGCGGAGGATGCGCCCCTGCTCAATGAAGAGCTCATGACCCAGGGCCTCGCGGAGCCAGCGACCAAGCCCAGCAATATAGCGGCGCGTATGGTCATGGGTCGCGGTGACGTGGAGCAGGGTTTTAAGGACGCGGAGGTCATCCTTGAGGAGACCTACAACACGCCGACCGTTCACCAGGGGTACATCGAACCACATGCCTGTCTAGCGACGATGAATGAAGGGGAGCAGGCGACCATTTGGTGTTGCACGCAAGGGTCATTCGAGGTGCGTTCCTATTGTGCTTCGGTGTGCGGCATGAGCATAGGAAATATCCGCGTCATCCCGAGCGAAATTGGTGGTGGATTCGGAGGCAAGACGACGGTCTATATTGAGCCTGTCGCCCTGATGCTGTCAAAACACTCGGGCCGTCCGGTAAAAATCACCATGTCGCGGGAAGAGGTGTTCCGAGCCAGCGGTCCTGCCTCCGCAAGTCGGGTTACGGTGAAAATCGGAGCCAAAAGGGACGGCACCATCACCGCCATGCAGGCCAGCATGGCCTATGAGGCCGGAGCCTATCCTGGCGCGCCGATACCCATGGGCTGCATGAGCATATTCTCAAGCTACACCTGTGCGAACATGGCCATGGAGGCTTTCGACGTACTGGTGAACAAGCCGAAGGTAGCGGCTTACAGAGCACCGGGTGCGCCCCAGGCAATATATGCCTCTGAATGCCTCGTAGCCGAGCTCGCTGAAGAACTCGGCATGGACCCCATCGACCTGCGCCTCAAGAATGCCGCGGATGAGGGAGACGTTGCGCCCTATGGCCCATCTTGGGGCCCAATTGGATTGAGAAAATGCCTGAAAGCTGCCAAGGCACACCCCAACTACGCACTGGCTCTGGAGGAAGGTCAAGGAAGGGGGCTCGCGATCGGATTCTGGTTCAACATTGGATTCCAATCTTCTGCCGAGGTGCATGTCAACGAGGATGGAACCGTGAGCGTGATCGAAGGCAACCCGGACATCGGTGGGTCGCGCGCTTCCATGGCTTTGATGGCGGCGGAAGAACTCGGGATTCCCTACAAGAAGGTTCGTGTACAGATCGCCGATACTGACAACACCGGCTATACCATGGTGACCGGGGGTAGTCGGACAACCTTCGCCACTGGTATGGCCGTGATCGAAGCCGCGCGGGATGTCATTGCCCAAGCCAAAGCCAGAGTTGCCAAGCTTTGGGATGTGGATGCAGAAATGGTGGAATGGAGCGATGGTCACGCCGTGCCGAAGGCGGGTATGAACGTCGATCAAGAACCTTTGAGCTTCGCCGAGATCGCCGCGAAGACCGCGGGATCTGGTCCGCTCCTCGGCCAAGCATCGCTCAACGCGCGGGGTGCGGGACCGGGTTTCTCCGTGAATTTCTGCGATGTGGAAGTTGATCGCCGCACCGGCAAGGTGGATGTATTGCGATTCACGGCCATTCAAGACGCGGGGCGTGCGATTCATCCAAGCTATGTTGAGGGACAGTTGCAGGGGGGGGCTGTGCAGGGACTTGGATGGGCGCTGAATGAAGAGTACGTCTACGATGCCGATGGAATCCAGCAGAACGCCGGGTTTCTCGACTATCGAATACCAGTAGCCTCGGATATGCCCATGATCGATACACAAATCATTGAGGTGCCGAATCCGGCCCACCCCTACGGCGTACGCGGCGTGGGCGAGACACCCATCGTTGCCCCGCTCGCCGCTGCGGCCAACGCCGTCGCGGATGCCACCGGTGTGCGGATACGGGATTTGCCGCTTTCACCTCCAAACGTGCTCGCCGCCTTAGACGAAGCCCAAGAACAATAGCGGGATCATCATGGTTCGAGTGGTACTGCCGGACTTCCTGCAGGCCCATATGGGAAAGGGGCGCGAGCTACAGATTGCTGCCCGTAACTTCCGTGAATTGATCGCGACTTGTGAGGATCGCTGGCCGGGCTTTGAAGCACTGGTAGCCAAGAAGGCGACCACCGTCATTAATGGCGAGATTGTGCCCGATCCAATGTTCGAGGATCTCAAAGACGACTCCGAGGTATGTTTTCTGCCGAAGATTGCGGCGGGATGAACCCCGGTGGCGCAAGCGACGCGGAGCAC
>CAZNYE010000356.1:0-1622 GCA_964577185.1 uncultured Pseudomonadales bacterium
GGAGTATGAACAGCACGCAAATGGGTATGGCGAATACGCCTATGTGCGTTGCGTTGAGAATTGGATGGCGGGACAGGCTCGAAAGGGCGAGGCGCAGGGTGCCACCAGTGCGCTTGCCCAACTGTCGCCCGCTCCTGAGCATGATCACGGCGAGCGTCCCGAAGAGCACTATGGAAACGAGTGTGCCAAGGAGCGTCACACTAGTAATGAGTAGGCTATTGGTATACCACACCATCATGCCTAGGATGGCGACACCGCCGGCAAGGAAGGTAGCTCTGCGAGCGGTTGCACTCTGGGTGAGATCCTCGCGTATGACGGCCATAGGTGAAACCCCACAAAGCGCGTGAATTGAGGGCATGGCGAAGGCGAGTAGACACACGGCTCCCGTCAGTGCGCCGACTGCCAGGGGTTCGAGGGAGGGGCTTGGCAGGGCCACCGGAATTGCTTCTCCGATGAGCGCCGTGAGTGAGAAGTGGCCTCCAGCACCGAGCAGCCAGCCAGCGATGACGCCAATCAATGCAATCAAGAGAAACTGCAATGAATAGGCGAAGTAGAGTTCTGGGGGAGAAGCCCCCAATGTCTTGAGAATCGCGACCTGAGGCGCTCTACGACGCGCATATCGATCCGCGCATAAGGAAATGGCCACGCCGCCTAGGGTGACGGCAAGCAGGCCGCCGAGCATGATGAAGCCCTCCATGCGATCCAGAACGCTTGCCAATCGATCACCAGTGCCGCGTACATCACGCCAACGAAAGCGTCCCTCCATCTCGTTGGATAACTGATCGCGCAGCGTTTCCAGTTGCTCCTCTTCACCCCTTAGCAGCAGCCTGTAGGTGAGCTGACTGCCTGGTTGGACCACTTGGGTTGCCGCGATGTCTTGCCAATTCATGGTCAGCCTCGGCGCGAAATCCATGAAGCCCGATGAGGGGTCTGGCTCGGAGAAGATGATGCCCGTCACCTTCAGCGGCTTGATCCCAACCTCGATGACATCACCGAGTCGAAGGCCAAGGCGCGCTTGCAGGAGTCTGTCAACCCAAGCTTCACCCGCGGATGGATGCCCGGCACCCGAACTGAGCACACGGGTGCCGCTGCCATCGTCGATATGCATTTGCCCACGCAAGGGATAGCCAGCACTGACCGCCTTGACCGAGGCGAGCTGATTATTCTCTTGGAAGTAGATCATCGACACGAAGCCAAGAAGCTGTGCGGTGTCTATGTCGAGATCCTGCGCGGCTATCAGGAATGATTCGGGTGCTTGATTGCCTCCGGATATCGCCCGGTCGGCCGCCAGAAAACTACTCGATTCGGTGGTGATCGAACGCCTGATCTGATCGGCGAAGAGCGCGATCATGGTCACGCTGCCGACCGCGATGCAGAGCGCTAAGGCCAGCAGGTTCAACTCACCGGCCTTAAGGTCCCTGAGGAACAGCTTTGCGGAAACGCCCGGCCTCACGAAATGATCTTGCCGAGTTCGAGTTCGTGCACGCTATCGCAGCGTGTGGCGAGGTTTGAGTCGTGGGTGACCAGGATAAGCGTTGATGCGAATTCGTCGCTGAGTTCAAACATGAGATCAATAATTTTGCGACCAGTGCGGGTGTCGAGATTGCCGGTGGGTTCGTCGG
>CAZNYE010000357.1:0-4685 GCA_964577185.1 uncultured Pseudomonadales bacterium
CGCTATCGGCCTCGCAGAAGAGGCCACTGGCGAGAAATTCGACACGCTTGACAAGTTTTCTGTTACGCGAGTCGGCGAATCGCTCGTTGCCGGAACTGGCTACACAGGCGAAGACGGGGTGGAGATCATGATGCCGGGGACTGATTCCATCGAACTATGGAAACGTCTCGGCGAACTTGGCGTTCACTATTGCGGTCTGGGAGCGAGGGACACGCTGCGGCTCGAGGCGGGACTCAACCTCTATGGACAGGACATGGATGAATCGACCCATCCGCTCGAATCCCGACTCGGCTGGACGGTTGCATGGCATCCTGATAAACGTGACTTTATTGGCAGAAGGCGACTGCAGGAAATCGCGGACAATGGCAGCGAACGCGAACTCAAGGGCCTTCGCCTTACGGACAAAGGCGTCATGCGTCCCGGCTCAGAAGTGGAGACGCCAGGCGGTCCAGGGGTCGTGACAAGCGGTAGCTTTTCACCATCGCTTGGGTACAGCATCGGCTTTGCGCGAGTTCCGGCAGGAGTCAAGGGAGAAGTACGTGTCATAATTCGCGGAGTCCCCAGGGAGGCGAGACTTGTCTCGCCACGATTCATTTCAATGTTGAGGCGAGAGAAATGAGTGAAGTACCGGACAATCTCTACTACACCGAAACGCACGAGTGGGTACGGGAAGAGCTCGACGGAAGCATCACAGTGGGCATCACCGACTATGCGCAGGATGCGCTGGGGGATGTGGTGCACATTGAGCTTCCAGAACTCGAGGCTGAGTTCGTTGCGGGCGAGGAAACCTGTGTGGTTGAGTCGGTCAAGGCCGCATCGGAACTCTATGCACCGGCTACTGGATCCATCACTGAAATCAATGAATCGCTTGAGTCACGACCCGAGCTCGTCAATGAAGACCCCTACGGAGCGGGATGGTTCTTTCGCCTCATGCCAGAAGAAAGCTTGGTGACCAGCGAACTGCTCGACGCTGAGTCATACGAGGACATGGTCGAAGACGAGTAGAGTCCGGCCAGGTGCCTTACATACCGCACACTTCCGCCTGTGTCGAAACCATGCTTGGCCGCGTCGGCGTGCCGGGGGTGGATGCACTCTTTGACGAGATTCCCACCGGCCTGCAACTAGGGTCGATCAAGGGAATGCCTGAGGGCCAAGATGAGTTGACCATGCTGCGCGAGCTCGCGGAACTCGCGAACTTGGATCCGAAGCTCACTTGCTTTGCTGGCGGCGGAAGCTATGACCATCATATTCCGGCGGCCGTGTGGGACATCGCCGGAAGGGGTGAATTCATGACTTCCTACACGCCCTATCAAGCGGAAGCGAGCCAGGGCACGCTGCAACTCCTGTACGAATACCAGAGCATGATGTGTGCCCTGACCGGGCGGGAAGTCTCCAACGCCTCGGTGTACGACGGCGCGACCGCACTTGCTGAATCCATTCTCATGGCCATACGCTCGAGCCGCCGCGCGAAGCGTGCGGAACAGCTCGAAGTGCTGGCTGCGGCCGGTGTGCATCCGCACTATCTCGCGGCAGCGCGCACCTGCATATCGGGTCAGAACATTCGGCTGCGATCATTGGAACTGGGCGAGAATGGCATCAGCGAATCTGAACTCCCCGACGACAATCCACCGCTCGCACTCGTAATTCAACAGCCGAACGTCTTCGGTCGGCTCGAAGAGGTTGATCGACTGGCGAATTGGGCCAAAGAGCACGACGTGATGCTGATTGCACTCGTCAATCCACTTTCGCTGGCGCTATTGAAATCCCCTGGGAGCTGGGGAGAGCAAGGCGCCGACATTGTCTGCGGCGATGGCCAGCCGCTCGGCGTACCCATGGCCTCCGGCGGCCCGACACATGGATTCATCACTTGTAGGCAGTCCATCGTGCGCCAATTGCCGGGACGCATTGTGGCGCGCACCCTGGATACGCAAGGAAGAACGGGGTTTGTGCTCACGCTGCAAGCGCGCGAACAGCACATACGCCGCGCCAAGGCCACATCGAACATTTGCACCAATCAGGGGCTGTTGGTGACGGCTTCCACCTTGTATGTGTCGATCATGGGCGCGAGCGGACTCAAAGAGGTCGCCTCGCGCTGCCATGAACACACACTCGCTCTCGCAGATTCGCTTTGCGAAATTGAAGGGGTTCGCAGAAGATTTGAGGGGCCCTTCTTCCACGAGGCGGTGATCGAACTGCCGCGCTCGGCTCAGGAGGTCGCAGACATGCTCGCCCGGGACGCTGCCATCTTCGCTGGAATTCCGCTCGGCCACTGGTACCCGGAACTTGAGAACTGTCTGTTGACCTGTGCGACAGAGAAACGCACTCGGCCCGAAATTGACGTCTACGCCGAAGCGCTGGCGGGAGTGCTTGCCCGGTGACGCAGACCATTTACGATAAGAGCAAGGGTGGAGGCAGTCTCTCGGCGCAGGCGCGAACGCAGGCGCACCGCATTGAGATTCCTGAAGAACTCTTGCGCGAAGCGCCGCCAAAGCTGCCCGAGGTGGCCGAACTCACTGCCGTTCGTCACTACACCAGCCTTTCGCAAAAGAACTTTTCGATTGACACGCACTTCTATCCGCTCGGGTCCTGCACCATGAAGTACAACCCGCGGGCAGCCCACAAGGCGGCCATGAATGAGGGGTTTCTCTCGCGGCACCCGCTGTTGCCTGACGAGTTCGACCAAGGCTTCCTGCGGGTGCGCATGGAACTCGAAGCGCACCTCAAGAGACTGACCGGCATGGCGGCAGTATCGCTCACACCCATGGCTGGTGCGCAGGGCGAGTTTGCCGGTCTTTCGATCATTCGCTCTTACCTGACCAGTCGGGGCCAAGCAGCGCGCGACGAGATTCTCGTGCCTGAAGCGGCGCACGGCACCAATCCCGCTTCCGCGGCCATGTGTGGGTTCAAAGTGCGCGAGATTCCACTCGCTCCGTCCGGCGATATCGATGAGCATGCGCTGCTTGCGGCACTCTCTGAACGCACCGCCGGACTCATGCTCACCAACCCCTCCACCTGCGGCCTCTTTGAGCAACGCATCTGCGAGATCGCGCAGCATGTACACCAAGCCGGGGGGCTTCTCTACTACGATGGCGCGAACCTCAATGCAATCATCGGCAGGGTTCGACCAGCCGACATGGGGTTCGATGTTATTCACATGAATCTCCATAAGACCTTCGCCACGCCGCACGGCGGCGGCGGGCCAGGCGCGGGCCCCATCGGTGTGGTGGAACGACTCAAGCCCTTTCTGCCCATGCCCTACGCGCGCTTTACAAACAACATGCCCATCGAACTCGAAGGACGCTTCGAACAAGGCCTGGCCGCGCATCCAAGCTCCATGGGTCGTCTCTCCGCCTTTGGCGGTAATGCCGGCGTGCTCATACGTGCGCTCGCCTACATCCGACTCTTGGGCGGAGAGGGATTACGGCGGGTCAGCAACCATGCCGTGCTCGCCGCGGCCTATGTCGCCAAGCGCCTGTCGGAAGCTGGTTTTGAGCTCGCATGGCCAGACCGTCGAGTGACCCACGAATTCGTCATCAGCCTCAAGAAAGAAAACAGGGAATACGGCGTTACGGCGCTCGATTTCTCCAAGCGGCTTCTCGACTACGGTTTTCACCCACCGACCAACTATTTCCCGCTTCTGGTGCCGGAGTGTTTTCTGATCGAGCCGACCGAAACAGAGCCCATTGAAGAACTCGATGCCTTCGTGGATGCCATGATCGCCATACGCGATGAGGCTGCAAAGGACGCGAACTTCCTCAAGGACGCTCCGCATGGCCTGCCTGTATCTCGTTTGGACGAAGTCCGGGCTGTGAAGGAACTCGACCTCGGCGTCGGAGGCGCCTCAAGAAATGAAAATCCCTGAACCCCTGTTTCTGATTATCAATCCCACCATGCGACTGCTGCTGCGCTCACCCTTGCATTTCCTCATGAGTAGTAGCCTCCTGTTGATTACCTACGAGGGCCGCAAATCGGGCCGCCGCTATACCACACCACTTCGCTATACGCGCGAAGGAGAGGTGATCCGATGCTTCACTTCTGTTACCACTCAGTGGTGGAAGAATCTTGAAGGCGGAAAAGAGGTGAACCTGAGAGTCGCTGGCAAAGATGGCAAGTACCTTGCGCAAATCGTCAAGGACGACAAACAAACCCTACGCGCCGAATTCGAAAAATACTTTGCGCAGTTCCCTCGGGATGCCGGCTATCACGAGGTTGGCTTGGATGCCAACAAGCAACCGCTTGCGGAAGATCTCGACCGAGCGATTGAAAGCTCGGTGGTGATGGAGGCTCGGCCGGCCTAATCCGCCTTGAAGTGGAGCCTCCACATCCAATGGGATCACATATCGAGGGATTCGGAATGGGATCAAATCACGCGGAGCGCCGCTCACCCACAATCGGAGCGTGTCTTTCTATTGCGACCAAAGACCGCTCATGGTCGAGAGCAGCACGAAGCGAGGAGACCGCATCTTCTCTATTCAACCGAAACAGCTTACTGCGCGGCATTCCTAATCGCCGGACACCAAGTTCCACCAACTGGATTTTTCTCAATTGCTCGCTATCCAGCATCGCACTGATTTCCTCCCAGCCTAATGAAGCGAGCTCGTGAGCAATCTCTATTTCAATATCTTTTTTCGGGGATTCTCGGCGTTCGGAGCGCCCCAATCGCAGTTTCGCCAACTCTCCTACAG
>CAZNYE010000358.1:0-3847 GCA_964577185.1 uncultured Pseudomonadales bacterium
AGGAGCGATAAGCCAAGGGCAAGGCCACGACTCTCGAGGAACCAGTTGTTGACAGCCTTGGTCCAAGCGATCGGCAGGGTTCCAGCGCCGCAAATGGCGAGCAGCGTCCATATGGTGAGGTAGTGTCCCACTGAGCCGTTCAAGAGAGAGAAGGACATCATCGCGAGGGAGAATAGGGCGATGGAAATCAGCACGACTCGTCGCGCGCCGAACTGGTCTGTCAAGAAGCCGACCAAGGGACTTATCAGCACTGCGGCGATGGTGAAGGGAATCATGGCCGAGAAAATCTGGCCGCGACCCCAACCGAACTCCTGTGAGAGCGGATCCGCGAACACACCGATGGTGTAGAAGGGTAGCGGCGACATACCCAGTCCAATGCCGACCGCGGAAGCGAACACCACGCCCCATCCGAATCGAAACTCGGCGTATTTGGTCATAAGGCGCTTATGCTGGTTTCTTGCTTTTGAAGACATCAAGCTCGATATACCCGATTTCCGTCAACGCCAATTTACGTGAAATATCGGTGCCGAGGCGAGATTGGCGAGTTTTGGAAGTCAGCAAGGGCGGTCAGCTTTGATATTGGACAGGAAGCGTCTTGCTTGTTGGGATAGCGACCGATGTGGAGACTTTAAGAGTGACAAGAATGAGGGAAGGGCACCCGGACGGCTAAGCAGCCTACGCGGCGTATCTTTCAAATGACAGATTGGATCATGGCGTTGGCAGCCTGTGTGTCGGCGGGTGCTATTACTGCGATCCCAATCAAGCGGTTATGGGGACGTGTTGAGCGATCGCGAACAGAATCCCAGCAATTTGAGGTAGCGGGAACACTAGCCTCATTCGCCCAGCAACAAAGAGAGTAGCAATTCTAATGATTGACATAGCTCCACTGTTTGGGGTCAACGTGTGGGCGCGTTGTGGCGCGCAATCCCTTCCGTATCAGAGCCGACGGAGGCGTCCTGCCGAAATGTCCTACTTCGCTGAGGGCCTAGGAATGACTTCCTGTCATCCCGTTCGGGACCGTCCCTCACCCTTCAGCCAGCAACATCCTCAGGTCGTTCAATGCGGCGTTGGTGCGCGAGACGTAGGAGGCCATGACGAGTGAGTGATTGGCGAGGATGCCGAACCCTCCTCCATTCAAGACCACAGGGCTCCAGAGGGTTTGCTGTGAGCCTTCAAGTTCTCGAATAATCTGTGCGAGGCTTACCCTGGCGTTCTTGTCTTCAAGCACCTGTGCGAAGTCGATCTCAATCGCTCGCAACAAATGCAGGAGCGCCCAGGTCTGTCCGCGTGCCTGGTAAAAGTAATCGTCGATTTGGTGCCACGGCGTCTCTAGGTAGGTTTCGGAAGGCGCCTGGGTTGCCTGCTGTGCTGAGGTATCCCCAGCGAGCGCAAGGTCAAGCTGGGGTTTGCCAACGCTTGCGCTCAAGTACTGCGACAGGCTTCCAAGGCGTGAGTCCACGGCGGAGAGCCAGGCTCTTAGGTTGTCTGCTCGCGCGTAGAATTGAGCTTCAGGTGCGCGTACGTCGGCGATGCGGGAAAGATAGCGTTCCACGTAATCAATACCATCTCGGTACTCGCTTTCCGATGCTGGGAACACCCAGCTCGAATTATCGTAAAAGAACTTGCCTTCCGCCTCGGCGAGATCGGGATCCTCGGTGGACTGGCTCTGAGAACGGCTGAATTCATGGCGCATTGCCCTGCTGAAGTCTCGCAATTGGACAAGCACGCCGAATTCCCAATTGGGAACGTTGTCCATCCACACGCCCGGGGGCGCTATGTCGTTGGAGAGATAGCCGCCGCGCGATTCGAGCAGCGTACGCGCGATTTCTATCATGGTTGCTGTGGTGACGTAGCCAGTCACCACTTGCTGACCAGAAGCTTGGGCCATGGTCGCCGCACGCTGATTGACATTGAATTGATCAGGTTCAACGTCCCACCACCACCAGAGAAATAGGACAACCAGTAGGTAGGCAGCGAGGACTCCGCCAAGGATGCCGCCGATGGTCCCAAGCTTGGAGAAAGAACCCTTGATGCGCGTCGCGAGCGCGAACTTGGGCAACGAAATAGTCGGCAACTTGTGCCACATACGTGTGAGGAAGGAGTCTTCGGGCATTTTGGAATTCACGGATTGAGTGTGAGAATCTGTATCCTATATGGTGGAGCGGTGACTATATCAGCACGTATACGCCGTTCGCCGCGCGATCTTGACAGTTGTTCGTACACCCATCTTCCTAGGGCATCGTTCGGTACGAAAATGCGCACCAATTTGCCCTTTTCACGCGCGTGGCGTCCAAATACCACCAGATCAGCAGCAAGTCGAGGCGAGCGTGCTCTGAGAGCTTGGCTGTCCAAGTCGAGGCTCTGCCGCTCGGCGTTACGCATGCGGTCCAGTTGTCGCTCGACGTTCGCGGTCTGAGAATAGTCTGGCAAAACCGATCGTGCCCTATTGATGAAAGTTCCAGCGCGATCGTAGGCATCGCCTTCGATGGCTTGTGTGGCCAGTTGAAGGTAGCGTTCGGCAATGCGTTCGATTCCGTCTAGGGCTCGCTGGTAGTTCGGCAATGTCTCCAGTGCTTTATTGAACCACATGAAGGCGTTGTCCGACTCTGGAAGCAGCAGTCGGTCGTTTTGCAGGGCCACTAAGCCCCGATCAAGGTAGGATTGGGCTTCCCTCCGTAGCGCGAGCGAGGGCTCCGTTGACTCGATAGCCTTGGTAGCTGTTGGTGACGGCGGAAGTGGTGCCGGTGAAACGCTAGGTTCGCAGGCCGCAAGGACGAATCCTGCGAGGATGAAGGCGGAATTGCGGTATTGACGCATCAGCCTTGTGACTGTCGTGGAGGATTAACAATTGTGGCACAGGCACAAGTTTCAATGCCTTTGAATTGCGGAGCGGTGGCACAGAAATTGCCCATTTCTTGACAAGTCCGATGCGAGGTGATTCCATCATCTAAATATAACTAAGAATTATCTCTAAAGGAATTTGATAGTTACAATCTGTTATAACAAAGGGAAGGTGAGTGACGTTTAAGCAACTCAAATATCTGCTCGGTGTGGTGGACAATGGATTCAATATCACTGCGGCCGCAGACCGTCTGTTCACCAGCCAGCCGGGAATCAGCAAACAATTGCGTCAACTTGAGGAAGAATTGGGGGTTCCGCTATTCGCCCGCAAGGGAAGGGTCTTGCACGCCCTCACCCCGGCGGGAGAACAGGTGGTTGACTATGCGCGGAAAATAAATCGGGATGTCGAGAACATACGCGAGATTGGACGGGAATTCTCAGTGCAGGATGCTGGAACCATCTCGATCGCCACGACGCACACTCAGGCCAGATATGTTCTACCGACCGTGCTGCGCCGCTTTCACGACCTCTATCCAAGCGTACATATCGAACTTCACCAAGGCACATCTGAACAGATCGCCGACCTTGTCAGCAAAGACAAGGTGGATTTCGCAATCGCTACCGAGTCGAAGGAAGATTTTCCGAGCTTGAATCTTCTGCCCTGCTTCTCTTGGGACAGAATCATACTGGTTCCCAAGGAGCATCCCTTGGTGAATGAACAACAGCCGCTCACCCTGGAACGCCTGTGCGAGTATCCGCTCATCACCTATGTGTTTGGCTCCGAGCACAGGTCTTCTTTTCTTGATGCATTTCATTCTCGTGGACTTGAACCTCGGATCGCCTTCACCGCGCGCGATGCCGATGTCATCAAGACCTATGTGCGCATGGGTGTGGGTGTTGGCGTCATCGCGCCCATGGCGCTTCAAGCCGAAGACCTGCGGGACTTAAGTGCGATTGATGCCGCCGGGCTGTTCGCTCGCGTGACCACTTGGATTGGTGTTCCTCG
>CAZNYE010000359.1:0-5593 GCA_964577185.1 uncultured Pseudomonadales bacterium
GTCCAAGGGCGAAACGCTCTCTCTCGCTGTACTTCAACGACTTCGGCAGAGTTTGTGTCGAGATAGATCCGCACTAACAGGTCTGGCGCGCCAAAGTCACATATCCCTGATTGGGGAAAGAAACTTTTTTGGGTGATGCGAAGCAGGCAGGTGTATTTGGCGCGTTCCTCGACCTGGCAGTGGACGCTAAACTCTTGATCACCGACCGGTAGGACAAATTGCCAGTTGTTTCTTGAATCAATATCTGGAAACAACCTGCGAATACGAATGTAGTTTGCATCGCACTCGCTGATCAGGGCGGCAAGATCGAATTTTGGTTGGCCGAGTTCTAGCATGTGAGTTCTATGTGACGCGCAGGCATTCCCTGTTTCTTTCAGACGCATCTAACCATAGCAAGGCTCAGCGCGTAAACCTAGCATGTGTCAATTGGGCATCTGACTCCATGGGCGCGGGAAAATTGCAGTGGGTTTGACAGTGACTCGGCCGAATACCAGAGACGAAACACACCTCCCGCTGGTGTCAGGTGCCAAATTGACACATGTTGGCGTACGCCAGCGAACCACGCTGTGGAACCGACAAAAGGTACTTAAGATCAATTCTGCTATCATCATTGCCTTTCCCAAGGCTTGAAGAGGTCGAGGCTTTGGCCGCCCTGTCCCCAATGCGCATTCATCTCCGCTTAGCTTGCCTGTCGGCCCTGTTCCTGGCAAGCCCTGCTTGGTCAGTGGATCTCAACGGCGTGTATGGCGATGCGTTGGCGCAGGATCCGGCCATGGCGCGCGCCATGGCGAATCTAGAGGCCGTGCGCGCCCGCGTGGTGGTCGCCCGCGCGCCGCTGCTGCCCACACTTGGGTTCAACTACCAGAAAGACTGGTTGGACCGTAGCTTTCCGGGAAGTGTTTCCTTTAACTTTGACGAGCAGGGTAATCTTGTCACGGGTCCGGCCGAGGATGAGTCCTTTGATGACAAGTTTTGGCAAAGCCGGATTGGATTGAGCCTGTTCAACGCCCCCAATTGGTTCGTGCTCAGGGGCGCCCTCGCTAGCCGCGAGCGCGCCGAACTCGAATACGCCGAGGTCGAGCAGGACTTGGTGCGCCGGGTATTGAATGCTTACTTGAACGTGCTCGAAGCTCAGGACGCCCTAGAGGCGGTGCAGTCCGAATACACCTCGGTTTCCCGGCAGCGGGAACAGATGCAGCAGCGATTCGATGTTGGGCTGGTGCCGATCACCGACGTGCTCGACGCGTCCGCCGTGGAGGATTCCTCCTATGTGCGAGTGCTTGAGGCAAGTGCGCTGCACGACGCGGTATTTGAAACCCTTGTGACCCTGACTGGTAAGCACTACGCGAGCCTCGCACCCCTGTCCGATGATTTCCAAGTGATCCCTCCGACACCATTGGATGAGAAGGCATGGGTGGACGCGGTGCGGGAGACCAATTATTCGATTCTTGCCGCTTCCGAGGGTGTGGCGGAGGCGAAGAGCCAGTTGCGCGCGCGCCAGACCACCCGCCTACCGATCATTGAAAGCAGTTGGACGCGCTCGAAGGCGGTGACTGGAGGTCGCTCCTTCTTCGGTGACACGATAGATAACGAGGTGCTGGGTGTCACCGTCACCTTGCCGGTGGTACAGGGCGGTGCCATGTTCGGGCAGACTCGCGAGGCCCGTCACAACCTGGTGGCGGCGGAAGAGACACTTCGCGAACGGCGGCTGATCGCGGAGCGCGATGCACGCAATCAGTATCGAGCCGTGTTGACGGCGGTCAGTCGCGTCTATGCGTCCAACAAGGCGGTGACTTCACGCGAGGCCGCGTTGGAAGCTACGCGGACGGGTTATGAAGTGGGTACGCGCACATCGGTCGACGTGCTCATTGTCGAGAGTCAGGTGCTACAGGAACGCCTGCAGCAGGCAGCCGCCAAGTACCAGTACATCAAGAGTCTCGTGGATCTCAAGTTTCTTGCCGGAAGCCTGTCCTCAAGCGATGTGAATAGCTTGAACGATAGTCTTGATCGGACCCGTTCCGTTGAACCACTTCAGACGGACTACGTGCGACTCGTTGAAGAACACATGGCGGCCTCGGAGGAGTCGAAGTCTCGCTAGGGCCATAAGCCTCTTCAAACCTACACCGGCGTATGCCACTCGGGGCGGCAGTTGTCTCTGAGACCCCGTACTTGGTCGAAGTACAAGGATTGCACTTGCTCGGTGATGGGTCCGCGTCTGCCTGTGCCTATGACTCTGCCATCAAGTTCACATACGGGAAGGATTTCTGCTGCCGTGCCGCTTACGAATACTTCATCTGCGACGTAGAATTCATCGCGCGTTATGCGTCGCTCCACGAGGGGCAAGTCGAGTTCAGCAAGGAATTCGACTACGGTGCGACGGGTAATGCCATTCAGGCAAGAAGTCAGTTCAGGGGTATGCACTACGCCGTCAGCAACCACGAAAATGTTCTCGCCCGAGCCTTCGGTCGCATAGCCTTCATTGTCGAGCAGCAGTGCTTCGTCGCAACCTGAGTCGATGGCCTCGCGCAATGCGAGTATTGAATTGATGTAATTGCCGGCCGCCTTGGACTTGCACATGGTGATATTCACATGGTGGCGCGTATAGGAAGAAGTGCGCATGGTGATACCGCGCGTCCGGCTTTCGGGCGACATGTAGTCGGGCCATTCCCAAGCCGCAATGGCGACGTGAACCGAAAGATTCTCCGCCCTGAGTCCCATGGCTTCAGATCCGTAGAACGCAATTGGACGTAGGTAGCCCTCATCAAGCCCATTGGCTGAAAACACTTGACGTTGCGCGAGATTAAGCTCTTCCGGAGAATAGGGAATGGTCATCTGCAGTATGTGCGCGGAGTCGAAGAGCCGTCGTGTGTGATCTTCAAGACGGAAGATCATGGTGCCCCTAGGGGTCTTATAGGCCCGGACCCCCTCAAACACTGCCAATCCATAGTGCAGGCTGTGGGTGAGCACATGCACCTTGGCCTCTAGCCAGGGAATAAGTTCTCCATCAAACCATATGACACCGTCACGGTCTGCAAAGCTCGTTGGGATCGCTGGCTCCGCCACTTGGCGCCCACCTCACAAATGCAAACAAGCTAGTTTATCTCGGATGCGTCATAATGCGCACCCGCCAATCCTAACGTTCTGAAGGTGATCGATTCCATCTCCATTACATCGACCGCAGACTACGTACGCTGGTTTCGCGGTTCAACGCCCTATGTGAGCGCGCATCAAGGCAAAACCTTTGTTGTTGCCTTGAGCGGTGAGGTGCTCGGGTCTGAGAATTGCATCAACATCGTGCATGACCTAGCGCTGGTTTCAGTGCTTGGAGTACGCCTCGTCGTTGTGCATGGCGCGCGTCCGCAGATTAGCCATGCTCTATCCGATGCGGGTATTGATTCGCCGTTAGTTGATGGTGTTCGTGTCACGCCCTCCACTGCCATGGATCATGTGCGGCGAGTGTGCGCGGGACTAAGGAGCCATATCGAAGGACTCTTCTCGCAAGGGCTGCCACAGACCCCGCTGTACAAGACCCGTATTTCTGTATTGGGCGGAAACCTTGTGACGGCGCGCCCAATGGGCATTTCCGAAGGAGTCAATTTTCAGAACACAGGGGTCGTCAGACGGATCAACGCGGAACTCATTCAGGATCTCCTGGGCCCGGCACGAATAGTGCTCTTGTCTCCCTTTGGATATTCGCCAGAGGGTGAGCTCTACAACCTTGAATCCGATCTTTTGGCGGCGAGCACCGCGGAAGCCATCAAAGCGGACAAGCTCATTCTGTTCACAGAAGAAGAAGCGATCCTTGATGTGGATGGAAAGCGGCTATCGGAAGCGGACCCACGAGGGGTCTTGACGGGCTTGGACAAGTTTGTATGCGGCGAAACCACCAAGTGGAGCCTAGATCTCGCGGCGGATCTCACAGATAAAACAGGCATCCCGGTTCATCTCATAGGCGGTTCGGTTGATGGCGCCTTGCTGCAGGAGTTGTTTACCGCCGAGGGTCGGGGGACTCGGATCAGTCGATCACTCGGTAGCCGTGTCAGGTCAGCGAACTCCAAGGACGTCGCAACCATACTTGCGATAACCGCGCCGCTCGTTCAAGAAGGCGTGTTGAGAAGTCGAGACCCTGAAGCCATTGAGCGGAACATAGAGGATTTCCTAGTCACCGAAATCGATGGACTTGTCGCAGGCTGTTGCGCAGTGTCCTTACTAGAGGCGAGCACTACGGCTGAGCTCTCCTGCCTGGCCGTGCATCCCAACTTTCGTGACTCCGCCGCTGGAGATGCGCTGCTAGATGCGGCTATTTCCAAGGCAAGAAGACTCGGCGGATCAGATATCCTTGCGTTGACGACTCAGGCCCAGCAGTGGTTTCGTGAACGTGGATTCGTCGAGACCGAGATCGATGGTCTGCCGAGCAAGATCCGGAATCAATGTGAGCAGCGAAAGTCGACGGCACTCATGAGACCGATTGTGGCGAAGCAAGCTTCACCTGTTAGTGTATAGGACGGTAACCCTTCCTGGCAGCCCAAAGGCGCATGTCCAACAACCGCATACATTCCTCAGAAATCGTCGACGGCGTGGCCCAGGCGCCGAGCCGTGCCATGCTTCGAGCGACCGGGTTTACCAGCGAAGATTTCAACAAGCCCCTCGTTGGTGTCGCGTCCGCCTGGTCGATGGTGACACCCTGCAATATGCACCTGGACGAACTTGCGAAGCGTTCTTCTGAAGGTGCCGATCTGGCAGGCGGCAAGAGTCAGGTGTTCAACACCATCACCGTTTCCGATGGCATTTCCATGGGCACTTCGGGCATGCGCTATTCCCTGGTGTCGCGCGAAGTGATTGCGGACTCGATTGAAACTGTGGCCGGTGCCGCTGGGTTTGACGGAATCGTGACCATAGGCGGATGTGATAAGAACATGCCCGGTTGCGCCATGGCGATCGCGCGGCTTGATCGGCCAGGTATTTTTGTCTATGGCGGCACCCTATTGTCTGGTGCCGAACGGCGCGACATAGTGTCCGTGTTCGAGGCCGTAGGCGCGCATTCCGCCGGCAGGATATCTGATGAGGAACTGCTTGAGGTCGAATCCACGGCTATCCCAGGCCCGGGCTCCTGCGGTGGTATGTATACGGCCAATACCATGGCAAGCGCGATCGAGGCCCTTGGTCTGTCACTCCCAAATAGCTCGGCGCAGAATGCTGTGTCCGAACAGAAGCTGGATGATGCCTATCGGGCTGGCGAAGCTGTTGTGCAGCTCGTTGAGCGTGGCATCAAGCCATCCGACATACTCTGTAACGAGGCCTTCGAGAACGCCATAACCGTCGCCACAGCGCTGGAAGGTTCGACAAACTTGGTCCTGCATATGTTGGCAATCGCCCACTCTGCGGGCATTCCCTTGAGCCTTGACGACTTTGATCGTGTTGGCAAGCGCACACCGGTACTCGCCGACATGCGTCCGGCCGGCCGCTATTCCATGCCTGAATTGGTGGAAATTGGTGGTATTCAGCCACTCATGAAAATATTGCTCGAAGCCGGATTGCTGCATGGTGATTGCCTGACAGTGACCGGCCGAACACTTGCCGAAAACCTTGAGCC
>CAZNYE010000360.1:0-1518 GCA_964577185.1 uncultured Pseudomonadales bacterium
GTTTTGGTGAAGGCCAGCGGTGTGAAAAGCTTGCCCTCCGCGCCGGTGAGCGTGAACACGGGAAGAAAGCTGACAACCGTGGTTGAAACCGAAGTGAGCACCGCGCCGGAAACCTCGCGAGTCGCATCAAACACCACGGCCTGCCTAGATTCACCGGGTTCGGCCTCGTCGAGGCGCCGCCTGATGTTCTCGGTGATGATCACACCGAGGTCCACAAGCGTGCCTATGGCGATGGCGATGCCCGACAGGGCGACAATGTTGGCGGCGACACCAAAGAGGCGCATGGCGATAAAGGATGTGAGCACCGCCAGGGGCAGCAGGGCGCTCACCAGCAGTGCGCCACCCATTGCGCGCAACATAAAGACCATGACGAGAATCGTGATGAGTATTTCTTGGCCGAGTACATCGCTCAGGGTGCCGAGCGTTTCTTCAATGAGCCCGGTGCGGTCGTAGAAGGGCACTATGGCGACTTGAGACAGGGTCACACCGCTTGGCCAGGCGTCGGGGGAGTTTGCGCGCAACCAGGTGGTCCAGGCCGCCTGATTGATGCCGCTGCCTTCGAGTCCTTGGAATCCTTCACGCGCCGCGAAATTGGCCAGTGCGTCAAGAGATGTCAATCGAAAGTCAACAACGGCTTTGGTGGGAAGACCGGCAGATATCTCGGCGATTTTTGCCTTGGTGTGTTCGATGGCTGCAAGTGGATTGAAGCCATGACGAACGACCACCACGCCGCCCACCGCCTCGCTGCCCGCCTTGTCGAGGATGCCGCGGCGAAGCGCGGGTCCCTTGACCACCCGCGCCACATCGCGGATTCGAATCGGCACGTTGTCTGAAACAGAAACAACGGTCTCTTCAATGTCCCCAATGTGCTCAATGAATCCAAGACCGCGAATGAGGTATTCCACGCCGCTCACCTCTATGGTGCGCGCACCCACGTCGAGGTTTGACAGGCGGGTTGCTTCGAACACTTGCTCCAGGGTGACGTTGTTGGCGCGCAGGGCATCCGGGTCCACGTCTATCTGGTATTCCTCAACGAAGCCTCCGACCGATGCGACTTCGCTGACACCTTCGGCGGCGAGCAGGGCGTAGCGTACCTGCCAGTCCTGAATCGTGCGCAGCTCTTCAAGTCCCCAGCCACCTGTTGGCCGACCACTGAAGTCCCGGCCTTCGAGCGTGTACCAGAACACCTGGCCGAGCGCGGTCGCATCTGGTCCGAGCGCAGGTTCCACGTCCGTGGGGAGTGTGCCTGCTTGTAGGCTGCTGAGTCGTTCCAGAATCCTACTGCGAGACCAATAGAATTCGGTGTCTTCTTCAAAGATGACGTAAATGCTGGAGAAGCCGAAGAAGGACTGGCTACGAACGCTTTTCACGCCGGGAACGCCCAAGAGTGCCACCGTCAGCGGATAGGTGATCTGATCCTCGATGTCTTGTGGTGATCGACCGGGCCACTGGGTGAACACGATCTGTTGATTTTCGCCAAGGTCGGGTATGGCATCCACCGGCACTGGCGAGCGTGGC
>CAZNYE010000361.1:0-13533 GCA_964577185.1 uncultured Pseudomonadales bacterium
CATCATGCTGGGCTGCGCCTCGATTGCAAGTGCGCTGTCGATCTTGAAATTGCCAGACACGACCACGAGGTCGCCTTCCGCGAGCCCTTCTTCCACGAGATAGAAGTCACCAGCGCGCGCACCAAGCGTGACTTCGCGTCCCACATAGGTTGGAAGTTTGGTATTCGGTTCCTGCAGATACACCACGGCGCGGGTTCCGGTAAGCAATGCGGCACTGGCGGGTATGACCAGGGGCGCTTCTGAGCTATCCGGCGAGGCGAATTCGTATCCCAACGATTCAGCTCGAACAAGCGCCATACCGCAGACATCGCACTGGCCCGGCCCGTCCTTCACGATTTCCGGGTGCATGGGTGACACCCATTTGCCGGCAAGGCTCTCGTCTATCACCCTGCCGCCGACAGACAGGCTCACCGAGAGCCTTGCGCGCACGAACATCTCGGGCTTTAAGAGTCCCCGGCGATTGTCGAGATTGACGCGAACCTTTGCGGTTCGGGTGCGTGAATCGAGCGTTGGATCAATGAACGCGACTCGGCCGTGAAAAACCTCCCCTGGCAGCGCCTCGGCTGTAAACTCCACCGCCTGCCCGTACCTGAGCCATTCGAGGTCTGATTCGTAGGCGTCGAGCTGCACCCAGAGGGAGTCGAGATCCGCGATGGTAAAGATGCGTGTCCCCGTATCCAGGTACATCCCTTCGCTGGCGTGGCGTTCGATCACCACGCCGCCGGTGGGCGCGAAGATGGTGACGTACTCTTCGGCCTGTCCACCCGATTCCACCGCACGAATCTGCGCTTCCTCCATGCCAAGGCGGCGCAATTTCTCGCGCGTCGCGGCAAGCGTTCCGCGCGCCGACTCAACGAGTGACTCAATGCCGCTCGCGGAGAGCTTCTTGAGCGCTTCCGCGGCTTGGATGAATTCTTCTTGGGCGGAGTAAAGCTCCGGGCTGTAGAGGCGCACCATGTGGTCTCCTTCGCGAACCCGCACTCCAGTGAAGTCGACATAGAGGTCTTCAATGCGGCCAGCTACCCAGGCGGAGATGTGTGCGAGGCGCGTTTCGTCGTAGCTCACCTTGCCAACGAGACGAAGTTCGGCGCTAGGGAAGCGGCGCGTGACAGGAAGTGTCTCGATCCTCATCAGGTCTCGCTGTGCCTCGGAGACCGTCAATCGCGGAGCGGCCCGAGCCTCCGTCCTGTTGCTTGAAGACACCCGCACCAAGTCCATGCCGCAGATGGGGCAGCGACCTTGTTCGGTCCTCTGTATGTGCGGATGCATGGCGCAGGTCCAAGTAGTGTCATGCTGGTGAAGTCCGCTGGAATGCGAGGCATGAGTTACAGCAACTTCCTGCTCGTTCTTGGTCGATTCACTGGGCCAGAAGAACAACACAAGCACAATGACCGCTACGAGCGCCAGCATGAGCGGTCGCCGATAGGCGGAAACGAGGTGATACAAGGATTGAATTGGATTCATGGCCCTGACTCCTGTTCTTCTTGCTGGGTCAAGGGATTGCCGAGAAGTTCGCCCAAGCTCGCGCGCGTTTGTCCGTGACTGGCCATGGCACGGACCTGTCCCAATTCGAGATCAAGCTGAACGCGCAGGGCTTCAATGAGTTCATTGAAACTCGCGGTACCGCTACTGTAGGCACGCTGCAATGCACCGAGCGCTTCCTTGGCCTTGGGCAAGAGAACAGATTGAAACAGCAGGATTTCGCGCTCGGCATCGCGAAGCTGGTATAGGTGCGAGATGGCCAGGGCGCGCAGCCGGTCGAGTTCTGTCGATTGGCGTGCCCTGATGGCATCGAGGTTGGCCCGCGCTTCGCGCTGTTCGGCTCGGTACCTTTCCCTGCTGAGCGGCAGAGTGATTCGAAGATTGGCAGATATGGGATCCTGGCTACTTCCACGAACCCCTGAAGTGATCGCGGGTCCTGTAACCGTGTAGTCAAGACCCACGGCGAGCTTGGGCAGGGACGCGGTCTGTGCATGGCTGAACCGTGCCTTGGCTGAAGCGGCTTGGAAATCCAATCCGCGCAGAACCGGATTGTCGCGCATGAGTGTGTTGAGTACTTGTTGCTCATCCTTTGGCAAAGGCTGGAATTCAAGCAATGGCGGGTTGGGCACGCTCGCGCTCGGAGGACGGTGCAGTAGACCATTCAGGGCTGCGACCAGGGGAGGCCGACGGTCCTTGAGGCTGGCGAGTTGGTTCTCGACGTTTCCAAGCTCGATTGACGCGCGTATGACATCTGGATGCCGTGCGGCGCCCGTCGCAAACCTGGCCCGGGTGACGCCTTCAAAGAAAACAACCAAGTCCCTGTGAGCCCGCGTGATTGCAACGGATTGCGTCAGCAATGAGAGTTCATACCAGAGGCGCGTGATCTCTGCCACAAGGCGATTCCTCACCACATCAACTTCAGCCGCCGCCGACGTGGCCGCATGCGCGGCCATTTCGCCCTGGAGCTTGAGACGCTTGGGCCAGGGTAGGGGTTGACTAAATCCAAATGCATACTCCTGTGCTCCGACTCGCGTCTGTACTTCTTCGGCGAAGTAGCGAAGATTGACTTCTGGATTCGGCCAGGCCGTCACTTGTGGAATCTTCTCAAGAGCTGCTTGATGGTCTAGAGAGGCCGCACGAATCTCTGGGTTGTTGGCGAGCGCGTGGTTGATGAGATCATCAAGCGACTCCAGCCTCGAGTTCGCGGCATCTGCATGCAGCTCCAAGGTGGAGAGGCTACAGACCGCGCCTACGCCCAGAAGCCATATCCATGCAGCCCAATCAGGAACGGACTTCCCTGATCGAGTTTGCCTATCCATCGTCAGCGATTTATTGCGGACGCTGACAATACCGCCATTCATTTGTGTCATATGACCCTTCCCGCACTGTGAATAACCGCCTCCGCAGGCCGTGCGAAGGCGGGCTAGGACTCAAGGAAGGGTTTATTCGGTCAGTTGGTCTTTTCGGGTAATCGGCGAGCCGAGGGCAGGCAGGCTAGGTCGAAAAGCCCTTGGGGCCGAAGTGGGCGCAATGGTCGCATCCACAATTGCAGTTGCGGACGCAAACAGAAGCGCAGTTTTCTCGCCTAGGTCTGATTGAATCCATGGCAAGCGCAGCTCACGTTCTTGCTTGATGGTGGGCGTAACGCCGGGACCGCAATCGGCGCAGTCTGCCAGCGCCTGATGGCAGGACGGATCATCATCTTCCTGTGGCTCATGTGCAAACGCGGCCGACCCATGCCGGTGATTGGAATGCACCTCGTCATGCTGTACCTGATGCGTCGCGTGGTCCGAAGCTGTCTCATGTCCCGCGTGTGTCCCAGCAATCGCGCAGGTACAGGCGATGTTCGCGAACAGCAGCGATGCGGCCGCGAGCAGGCTTATACGAGATCCGAATCTAATCACGGGAGAGAACATACGCCTTTTGATGGTTCTGGTCAATCTGTGTCCCACCGGTCTCGTGGGTGTTCCGCCAGTCTCGTGGTAGCATTTGTTGCCTATGCGATGCCGAACGGAAAGAGTCGAGTGGAAGAATTTGATGTCGTCATAGTCGGCGGTGGCCTTTCTGGGATCGGCACTGCTTGTCACTTGACAATGAATTGCCCGACCAAGTCGTTTGTGATTCTTGAAGGTCGCCAATCCCTCGGAGGAACCTGGGATCTGTTCCGCTATCCGGGCGTGCGCTCCGATAGCGATATGCACACGCTCGGCTTCAACTTCAAGCCTTGGAAAGAAGCGAAATCCATTGCCGATGGCCCGGCAATTCTCAACTACATCAAGGAGACGGCTGAGGAGTTCAATCTCACCTCACAAATTCGCTTCGGTCATCGCGTCACGGCCGCCTCGTGGGATACAGAGAGTGCGTCTTGGGTTGTGGAGGCGACCTGTGCCGATACCGGTGAGAAGCTCTGCTTTCGCGGCAACTTCCTCGCCATGTGCAGCGGCTACTACAACTACGAGAATTGGCACGATGCGGGATTTGAGGGGATGGAAGGGTTTCAAGGTCAAATCCTGCATCCGCAAGCTTGGCCAGAGGATTTGGATTACGCGGGCAAGCGGGTTGTGGTCATAGGCAGTGGTGCCACCGCCATGACACTGGTGCCCGCCATGGCCGACGAGGGTGCACAGGTGACCATGGTGCAGCGTTCCCCGACCTACGTGGTGTCTCGGCCGGATAAGGACCTGACCGCAAACACGCTACGCAAGCTTCTTCCTGATCGTGTTGCCTATGCCATCACGCGATTCAAGAACATCCACCTGCAGAATTACTTCTACAACAACTGTCAGGTCAGACCGGACAAGGTGAAGGCGAAGCTCCTCGGCTGGGTACGCGATCACCTCGGGCCCGACTACGATATCGAGACCCATTTCACGCCGCGCTACAACCCTTGGGAACAGCGTCTGTGCCTGATTCCCAACGCCGACCTCTTTCGCACCATCAAGTCGGGTGCGGTGGACGTGGTCACCGACACCATAGACTGTTTCACGGAAAAGGGGCTCTTGCTCGCATCTGGCCGGGAACTCGAGGCAGACATCATCGTCACGGCGACCGGTCTGCAGTTGCTTGTACTCGGTGGCATTGAGTTTCGTATTGACGGCGAGCCTGTCGATTTCGGTCAGAGATTCACCTACAAGGGCATGATGTACTCAGATGTTCCGAACATGGCGCAGACTTTTGGTTATATCAATGCCTCTTGGACCCTGCGCGCGGACCTCACCGCCGAATATGTGTGCCGGGTATTGAATCGTATGGACGAACTCGGGTTGCGCCAATGCACGCCTCGATTGCGTGAGGAAGATCGCGATATGCCAGAACGTCCCTGGATAGAGAACTTCTCTTCGGGTTACATGCAGCGCTCCATGCACCTGTTTCCCAAGCAGAGCGACCGCGCGCCTTGGCACAACCCCCAAAGGTATGCGCTTGATAAGAAGATGATCAGGCGCGCGAAGCTTGAGGACGGGGCGCTTACCTTTGATAATCCAGTGCCTGATTCGAAAGTGGTCACGGCGCCGGAAGAGGCTGAAATTGCGCTCGCCGATACGAGGGAAGCCGCATAGTCTTGGCGCCGGACGGAGAATTCCGTGTTCTCCTCCGTGAGCGCGAATTCCTCATGCTATATGCTTGATATGCATTCCATGAGTACATATCATATGTATTCATGGTCGTTCTCGGAGAATCGCATGGCAAGGGACAGTGGGCTGCGAAGAACCACTATTTTGCTTGATGTGGAGGCGGAGGCTGCCGCGCGCGAACTCGCAACCAAGTATGGTTCCAACACCTCTGAAGCCATAAGAAGGTCCATAGTCAATAACCGGGAAGCGGAATTCGGCCTCTCCGAATCGCAGCGACTGCGAAGGACAAATATCCTGAATCACCTGTTCGATTTGTTCGCAGGCCATGATGCTGCCGACGAGGTTCGCAGGCTCAAGGAGGAGGATGAAGGGTTCTGATGACCGTTCATCTTGATACAGATTTCTTCATCTATGCCGTTTCCATGCGCGGATCGGAGCGAACCAGGCTGTTGCAAGTGGCAGAGTCCAATCGAGCAATTGAGATGAGTGCCGTGGCCTGGTACGAGTTTTGTCGCGGCCCTCGCCTGCCAGAACAGATTGCGCTTGCGCGGAGCTTTCTTGCGCCGCACGGAATCATCCCCTTTGAAGAGGAGATAGCCGCGGCGAGCGCGGAGGTCTTTCGCCAACTCGGCTCGCCACGTCGCCGAGCAGCGGACATTGCCATAGGGGTCACGGCACGCATGCGCGGCGCCACCTTGCTGAGTCGCAATGGAAGGGATTTTGCGGGCATAGCAGGTCTGAATGTCCAAGACGAGACGATCGGGCGTTAGATTCTTACTCTTACCCAACCTCCATCGGCAAACTCTCCTCACGTGCCCACTCGGAAAGCGAGCCGTCGTAGACCAGCACATCTTTTCTGCCAACGAGCTTGAGCGCGAAGGCATCCACGGTTGCGGAGATGCCCGCGCCACAATAGGCGATGGTGCGGGGTGTCTTCAGAATGCCGCTCGCCGCCATGGTGGAGAGTATGGCATCCGCATCTAGGAAGCGTCCATCCCGCAGCAAAGAATCGTACTCGACGTTGATGCTGCCGGCTATGTGTCCGCTGCGCCCATACGGCGAGGCTGCCTCCCCCCTGTGCATGGCGTTTGGAAGCGCGTTCACCGTACCCACCGTCTCATCACCTATGGCTTCAAGCACTTGCTGTTGGTCGGCCCACATGGAATCGTCGAGAACGACGGTGAAGTCCCCAGGTGGATATTGGCTTTCGCCGGGAGCCAGCTTGCCACCCGCCATCCTCCAAGCCTCAAGACCTCCGTCCAGAACGCTTACCTGTCGATGACCGCATGAGTGCAGCATCCACCAGGCTCTTGTCGCCCACATCACATGTGTTGCGCTGTAGAGGACTACTTGACTATCCGCGTCAATGCCCACTTGGCGATAGGCCTCCTGCAGCGCTTCAGCGCTCGGTAGGGTAAATCCGAGCTGACTTCCCGCATCGGAAAAGGCCGACAAAAGATCCATGAATCCGCTACCGGCGATGGACGCCTGACGCCACGATTCTTCACCTGACTCCGCGCTATAGCCCTTTTCGGTGAGCTTGATTGTCACCGAACAATCGTAGATGCGAAGCGATGAACTTCCCTTCTGCAATTGCTCTTGGAGCGCCTCGGCGCTCATCAGGTATTCAGGTTGTGCGTATTCCATAGCGTTTCTCCCTATGTGATCTTCAGTTCGATTTCCTTTGGAGTGGTGAGCGTGATGCAGAGGTCTCGGCAATTGTGCCAGTCCGCGAAACGTTTGAGTTCATCTGCGAGCGCGGCACAAAATGGCGTCATATCTTGTGGCGGGTGTTCAAGGCTCAAATGCTTGACTTCAAATAAACCCTGGTCGCGGTGCGCCTTGCAATCGGCGCGTCCAACAAGGCTGTCGCCAAAGAGAATGGGCAGACAAAAGTATCCATATCGGCGATTGCTTGGTTCCACATAGCACTCAAGCACGTAGTCGAATCCATGCACTTGGCGCGTTCGTCGCCTGTGTATGAGGGCATTGTCGAACGGAGAAAGCAATCGGACTTGACGCCGAGCCAGGCGCACGGACGTATCGAGGATCTCAGCACTGGCGTAGTAGGGAGTCCCCTCGACCTTGAGCTTCACCAAATTTCCCGCGGCCTCCCTGTCTTTCAGAATCTTCAGCGCCGCCGTGCGCAGGGCGTTGTCCCGACGAAGATGGACGAGTTCGGACACACCCACCAGGCCATGCGAGCGGAGGCCGGTATCCACGAGATGCTCGGCAAGCTCATTGGTTGAAGGAACTCTGGTATCAATCCCACTCGGAATCACTCGCTCGGGAAGCTCGTAGGACTTCTCGAATCCCTCGCGTCCCACCACTATGAGATCCCCCTGCATTTGCAGCTGTGCCAGCGCGCGCTTGATTGGACAGAAGTTCCACCATCCGGGGCTATTGCCCTTAGGTCGCATTGTGCTTAATTCTCTGGCCTTCAGAGGGCCTTCGAGCGTGATACGCTCCATGACTCCATGTAAGACACGGGTGTCTTCGTTCAATCCCCAATGTCGCTTGCCGTTCTTGATCGCCTGCATGCGGGGCAAGGCATAGCGGAAGTCACGCATGGGCAGATAGGAGGCGGCATGAAACCAATACTCAAACACCTTTCGCTGCCCTATCAACCGGTTGAGGTGAGACTCTGAAAAATCCGGCACGCGATTCCAGAGCGTATGCAAATGCGCCCGATTGATCACGGAGATCGCGTCGATCTGTACATATCCAAGGTGCTTCATCGCTCGGTGGGTTCCAGCAAGGCCGCGGCCGAAGGGGCGGTGACTCGTCAACCCCTGGGCTGCCAGCGCGATGCGTTTGAGTTTGCGTGCAGATGTGGATGCCATGCCCTCGTCCAGGGCCGTGAATTGCCTGCAACTCTACACGAGCAGGCAAGTTTCCGAGCTTGACCGTAGAATGTGCGCTGCGATTTTCCTAGGTACGAGAGTGCTGCATCGATTTCTTGTCTTCTTCATTTCTTTGATCATTTGCGCACCCGCCGCATGGGCTACACCTGATCGGGTTACCGGAACCCGGGGCGTAGTCGCATCAAACTCCATCATTGCGTCCGAAGTAGGTGTGCGCATGATCGAACTCGGTGGGAACGCGATCGACGCGGCGGTGGCCACGGGCTTCGCGCTGTCTGTGACCCATCCTTCCGCGGGCAATCTTGGCGGTGGTGGCTTCATGGTGATTCGTCTCGCCGATGGGAGTTTTGTCAGCAACGACCACCGCGAGACAGCACCGGCGGCCGCCGAGCGAGACATGTTTGTGGATGCTGAAGGCAAAATGATCGCTGGGCTTTCGACTCAGTCTCACCTGTCCTCCGGTGTGCCTGGCACGGTGGCGGGACTCCTCGATGTGCTTGAGCGCCACGGCACCCTGTCACTTGAACAGGTGATCACCCCCGCGATTGAGCTGGCTGAAACAGGCTTCCCTTTGAGCGAAGCACTTGCCGCAAGCATTGAGCGCAATCTTGAAGCACTGTCACGCTTTCCGGCGGGCAAGGCAAAGTTCAGCAAGGACGGCACACCTTATAGGCCCGGTGAAATGTGGCACCAACCCCAGCTTGCGGCAACATTGAAACGTATCGCTCAAGAAGGACGGGCCGGCTTCTACGAGGGCGAAACATCGGACTTGATTGTTGCGGAAATGCGGCGGGGCGGTGGCCTTATCTCGCACGAGGATCTGGCGGGCTACGAGTCGGTATGGCGACAGCCGTTGGTCGGCAGCTACGGCCCGTACCGCATTCATTCCATGCCTCCGCCATCCTCGGGCGGCGTGTTGTTGATTCAAATGCTCAATATGCTGGCAGACAGAAATCTCCGCGAACTTGGATGGAATAGTCGTGATGCGGCGCATGCGCTGATTGAAGCCGAGCGTCGCGCCTATGCGGACCGAGCAACGCATCTCGGCGACCCTGACTTCTACAAGGTGCCGGTCGATGTGCTCACAGATCCCGCCTATGCGGCGAGGCGATTCGCCGACTTTGATCCCGAAAGAGCGACTCCTTCGACTGATATTGAGGCGGGCACATGGAATGAGGGCTCGGACACGACCCATGTGTCTGTCATTGACGGCAAGGGAAATGCGGTTGCCTACACCACAACGATCAACCTTGGCTATGGATCGAAGATTGTTGTGGATGGGGCGGGGTTTCTATTGAACAATGAAATGGATGATTTCGCGGCGGCGCCAAATGTGCCCAACGCCTTCGACCTGCTCGGCAACGAGGCCAATTCCATAGCGCCCGCGAAGCGCATGCTGAGTTCAATGACGCCGACCATTGTGACCCATGAGGATGAGGATTTGATTTTTGTGACTGGGTCGCCTGGTGGCAGTACGATCATCACGACGGTGATGCAGGTCGTTTTGAATCTTATCGAGCACGGCATGCCGCCAGCCGAGGCTGTGGCTCGGCCTAGATTCCATCATCAATGGCGGCCTGAGCGCATCATTTATGAGCAGGGCGCCTTGAGTGAGGAAGTGCTCGACGCATTGAAGGGCATGGGGCATCAGGCATTGGTGTCATTGCCGAGCCAGTTCAGAGGAATTGGCTGCGCAAACTCTGTTTTCGCCTACGGATCTAGAATCGAGGGATTTCCAGACCCGCGTCAAGATACGGGTGCGGCAGGATTGTAGGGAATTTGGCACGAGCGCATGAATAAGGAATTCTGGCTGGAGCGGTGGCAGACTCACCAGCTTGGCTGGCACCGAGATGATGTCAATCCCTTGCTGATTGCGCATTGGTCGCATCTCAAGATTGAGACAGGTTCGATGGTGTTTGTGCCCCTCTGCGGAAAGACGTTGGATATGTGCTATCTGGCAGCCGAGGGATACAGGGTGCTCGGCTGCGAACTTTCCTCCATTGCGGTGAAGGAGTTTTTTGCCGAGGCCCAGGTCTCCTATGAGAGCGTTCAACACGGGCGGTTCGTGCGTCATCAAGGTGGTGCCATCACGATTCTGGAGGGTGATGTGTTCGATCTTGATGCATCTGTATTGGATGGCGTTAATGCGGCGTATGATCGTGGTGCATTGATCGCCTTGCCGCCGGATATGCGTCGTTGTTATGCCGAGTTATTGATGGGCGCGCTGCCTCAATCGGCTCGTACCTTGCTGCTCACGCTGGAATATGACCAGTCGCTTGTCGGGGGGCCACCCTTCTGCGTGCCGGAGGAGGAAGTGCAGGAGATCTACGGTGGATGCCATGCGGTTACCAAGCTATTCACGGAGGTGACCAGGGAGGTTCCACCAAGGTTTGCCGAGCTTGGGCTTGGTGGTTCTTCGAGTCCAGTCCGTCAAAAAGTATGGAAGATCGTGCCGAGGTAAGTCGCATGTCAGCTCCGTCAACCGCCCCACACAGCCAAAGTTGGTCTTCCAGACTGGTGTTCATCATGGCCGCCATAGGCGCGGCCGTCGGACTCGGCAATATCTGGAAATTTCCCTACGAGGCCGGGACGGGTGGCGGCGGCGCTTTTGTCATTGTCTATCTGCTGTGCGTGTTCCTCGTGGCGATTCCCATCCTTGTTGGCGAATTGTTCATAGGCCGCCTGGGTCGGCGCAGCCCGCCGCTCGCTTCGCGGGCTGTTGCGATGGAGCAGGGACGGTCGCCAGCCTGGTCGATTGTCGGTTGGATGGGTGTGACAGTCGCCTTTGTCGTAATGTCCTTCTACACGGTGATCGCTGGTTGGACGCTCGCCTATATCTTGAAGGCACCGGGTGGATTCGCGGGACACCCCGGCGAGAATCTGGACTCGTTCTTGTCAAGCCCGGGAGAAATGATCCTATGGCAAATGGTGATTCTCGGAATCTCTGTGGCGATTGTCTCGGGTGGCATTCGCCATGGTGTGGAGCGGGCGGTCAAGGTGCTCATGCCGAGCCTGTTTGTGATGCTCATCATCATGATTCTCTATGCCGCTGTGTACGGAGACTTCATGGCAGGCGCGGCGTTCCTATTTGCGCCGGATTTCAGCAAGATCAACGGACAGGTGGTGCTCGAGGCCGTTGGCCAGGCGTTTTTCTCGGTGGGCGTGGCCGGAGGACTGATGATGGCCTACGGCGCCTACATGTCGAGGGAGATATCCATTCCGAGGAGTTCCGTCATCATTGGCAGCGCGGATACGCTTGTAGCGCTGCTCGCGGGCCTCATGATTTTTCCCTTGGTGTTCGCCTTCGGACTCGATCCGGCAGAGGGTCCGGGACTCATCTATGTGTCGCTGCCGCACGCTTTCCCGGCCATGCCCGCTGGCGGCCTCCTTGGAGCGCTGTTTTTCGCCTTGCTCGCCTTCGCGGCGATCACCACCATCATCGCGGCGCTCGAGCCGGTGATTGCCTACTGTCAGGATCGATTCTCCTTCAGTCGGCCAATGATTTCCGTACTTGCAGGCTCCGCAATCGGGATATTGGGCCTCGCGACCGTATTCTCATTCAACATTTGGTCACACATAAGACCATTGGGCGGATTCGAAACTTTTGCCAACCACACACTATTCGATTTGCTTGATTACGGTGTCAGCAATGTGCTCATGCCCTTGGGCGGTGTCGGCATCGCGGTCTTTGTGGGCTGGCGTGTGAGGCGCGAAGTGCTGCAGGAAGAGTTCGGAGAGAAGGGAGGACGCGGCTTTTGGATCTGGCTGCAACTGATCCGCTATCTAGCGCCAGTCGCGATACTCGCGGTGTTTTGGGCGAATTTGAGTTGAGTCTTTAGATCCAAGACTGGCAATTCCCCGAAGTGGCCTGTAACTTCGCTCGATTCTGAACACTCGTCGCGTGTGTGATTCTGGTCAGAGAGCGGTGGCTTCCCAAAGTGCCAAACCATTTTCGATCACATCTGCAAGCCAAAGTTCGAATCGTTCTCTCACGTCCCGGTATTCTTCTCGGTAAAGGACGCTGTGATCATCAGAGGTTTCCGAGAAACTCAATGTGCTGCTTCCACTCGGATTGCCCAACTTTGCCCACAAACTTTAGGTCGGCGGTAATGACGCTTGTATCTTCCCGTACGGCGAGTGCCAGATAGATGCAGTCGTATATCGGATGCCTAAGCGCGTACGCCATATTCATGGCTGAAAGAAGAAGTTCCGAGGACGGCACCACAGAATCGAACGCCTCTTGAAGTAGAGTGACTATCTGGACAGCCTTGTTCAAGTCTGTTTGATTCAGAAAGGCTTGTCTTATGGTCACATTTGCGCATTCGTTGAAAATAAGATCGGGAGCAAGTAGTTCGTCGCCAGATGCGACGATTTCGCGCGCTTGGGCGGAATGATCTTCTGCAAAAAACCATTTGCATGCGACGCTTGCATCGACAACGCGATTGCTCATCGGCTGCGGTCTTCGCGGAGGATGTCGGTGCTGTCCATCACGGATCCAGGCAGCATGGCGCGAATGCGGTCTATTTCAGCTAATAGTTCAGATCGACTAGGGCGGGCTGCCAGTGTGAGGATCTCGCGAAGCTCTTGTTCCAGCGATCTCCCGGCACGCTTGGCTCTTTCCTTAAGGTTTGAAACAACTCTCGGATCAAGATTTCGCACAATCACTTGAGTGGTACCCTTGTGGTCGCCGGGGTGTCGCTCGAACACGTCCACCAGTATGCGTTCGAAGAGGATCGGATCAATCTGGTTTGGAGCGGGACGAGCTTTCCAGCCGACTTGTATCCAGGCCCTCGCGTGCGAATGCGTTTTGTCGTTTCCCCACCAAGTCGCGTACTGACGTGCGCTCTTGGGTAAGGGGCTGTCAATAATTCGCTCGATTTCGGCGAACGACAATGTGCAAGAGTCGGCTGAACGCGTGCGCAGGTAGTCGCCGAGGGGTGAGTATTTGGCCATCCTCTAGAGAAAATGGAATATCGATAGCAATATGCTAGCACGAAACCGAGAGTGCCAGTGCTTTGGTGACCGCCTCACCGCGGATGGCTTGCGAGTCAACTATGAGAATCGCTGGTTTGTTGCTGACAAGTTTGTTGCTGACAACGTTGTCCTGAAAACATTCAGGGCGTAGAATCAGTGACTTGCTCGCGATGGGTTCAATTTGGTGCGCAAAAATGCCACATTGTTCGATAGTGCCGACTGGGTCATTGAATCGGATGTTCTTCGCCGATGCATGGACGGGGAATCCAACGCCAACCTTTGTTTCGACTTGTTGCTGGAGTAGTGTCATTCCCCGTCTCAAGCTCACAATTGTCATTTCACTCTTCGTGAGTGGCCTAGTTGCGGCGAGTGCGGATCAGGCACCGATTCCGGTCGAGATTCGCGGTGAGCCGGGACAGTTTCAACTGTACCGCGGAGGTGAACCCTATGTGGTACGCGGCGCTGGCGTCCCGGTGCATGATCCCGATGGGCGGCAGTTAATGAAGCAACTGAAAGAATACGGAGGCAATTCGCTACGCACCTGGAGCGTCGGCGACGGGAAGTTTCTAGACGATGCGCAGGAGCTCGGACTCACGGTTGCCTTGTGTCTCGATATGGCGCGTGAGCGCCATGGATTCGAC
>CAZNYE010000362.1:0-11431 GCA_964577185.1 uncultured Pseudomonadales bacterium
GCACAGGAGGGGGCATTCGAACAACGGGCTGGACGCGGCGGTTCGGGAGTCGGCGCTGGGGCTGGTGCGGAAGCGGTACGCCGATTTCGGGCCGACGCTGGCGGCGGAGAAGCTCGGGGAGGTGCACGGCATCGTGGTGTCGAGGGAGACCCTGCGGAAGTGGATGATCGGTGACGGCCTGTGGGAGGCGGGGCGGAGGAAGCTGGCGCGCGTGCACCAGGGCCGCCCGCGGAGGCCCCGGCTCGGCGAGCTGGTGCAGGTGGACGGGTCGCCGCACCGGTGGTTCGAGGAGAGGGGCGGGGAGTGCACGCTGGTCGTGTACATCGACGACGCGACGAGCCGCCTGATGCTGCTGCGGTTCGTGTCGGCGGAGACGGTGCGCGCCTACATGGAGACGCTCGGGGAGTACCTTGGCCTGCACGGGCGCATGGTGGCGCTGTATTCGGACCGGCACAGCGTGTTCCGCGTCAACAGCCGCGGGCGCGAGGGGGCGCCGACGCAGTTCACGCGGGCGCTGGGGACGCTGGACATCGAGCCCATCCACGCCAGCACGCCGCAGGCGAAGGGGCGCGTGGAGCGCGCCAACCAGACGCTCCAGGACAGGCTGGTCAAGGAGTTGCGGCTGCGCGGCATCAGCGACATGGAGGCCGCCAACGCCTTCCTTCCGGGGTTCGTGGAGGACTACAACCGGCGCTTCGCGGTGGCGCCGCGCGAGCCCTCGGACGCGCACCGGCCGGTGCTCCACGGCGCCGGCGAGCTGGCGCTGATCCTGTGCCCGCACCACGACCGAACGCTGTCGAAGAACCTGACCTGCCGGTTCGCGAACCGCGAGTACCAGGTGCGCCTGAACAGGCCGGGGTACGCCCTGCGCGGCGCGCGCGTCACCGTGTGCGAGGGCTTCGACGGCTCCGTGAGGCTGCTTCACAAGGGGCGCGAGCTCCCCCACCGCATTCTGGAGGAGGGGGAGCCGCCGGTGCCGGTGGCGGATGAGAAAAGCGTGTCGTCGCTGGTCGCCGGGGCCGACGGGCGGCAGTCCCGCAGGCGCGGGTGGAAGCCGGCGCCCGACCACCCCTGGCGGCGCTACGAAGAGACCGCGCCGGCGCCGGCGGGGTGAGGCGGCGGCCGGGTCCGCGCGCCCCCCGCGCCGCCTCCATTCGCTACGCTCATTCCGCCGGCGCGGGGGGCGCGCGGACCCGGAGGGTCGGGGTCCCGTCCCACACACACCGGACATCCCGCCCACGTCGGCGATTCCTCCAGCCATGGGTGGGCCACCGCATCAATCCCAATCCAGCCCGCACCCCGGCGCCCCATGGCGCTCCTCTTCGCTTCCGCCGCGGCGACCAGGTCATGGAAACCGCCATGAGTTAAGTCTAAAACCCCTTCAGCAATCAACCTCCCAAGGGGACACTTCTACTTTGCACAAAAGGGGACATTTCTACTTTGCGTTGACAGGCATGTCCAGCTTGCATGGGGTGAGAAATCACCCTTTGATATACTTGTTTGTTTGCCCAAATTGACTATAGGAGCGCGCCAGAACATGGCTTATCAACACATCAAGGTCCCCGAAGGTGAAAAAATTGAAGTGGGGCCTCACGATTCTCTCGTCATTCCAGACCACCCAATCATTCCCTATATTGAAGGGGATGGTATTGGGGTCGATATCACACCGGTGATGCTTTCTGTGATTGATGCGGCCGTTCGGCATGCCTATGGAGGTGAACGCTCCGTTCGCTGGATGGAGGTCTATGCCGGCGAGAAGTCCCTTAGCATCTATGGTCCCGGAGAGTGGCTTCCCGACGAGACAGTGGAAGCCATTCGCGAATTCATCATTGCCATCAAAGGTCCGATGACAACGCCCGTGGGGGGCGGTATTCGTTCACTCAACGTGGCGCTGCGGCAAATCATGGACCTCTACGTATGCATGCGGCCGGTACGCTACTTCAATGGTGTACCCAGCCCGATGAAGCACCCTGAAAAAACGAACATGGTGATCTTTCGAGAAAACACCGAAGACATTTACGCTGGGATCGAGTGGGAAGCGGACAGCCCTGAAGCGAGGAAGGTCATAGAGTTTCTGCGTACGGAAATGAACGTCGAGACCATACGATTTCCCGACCAGTGTGGCATCGGCATCAAGCCCGTGTCAGTCGAAGGCTCCAAGCGGTTGATCCGCAAGGCAGTACAGTACGCAATTGCCGAAGACCTCCCCTCAGTGACCCTGGTGCACAAGGGCAACATCATGAAATTCACTGAAGGCTCCTTTAAGGATTGGGGTTACGATCTCGTGCGTGAGGAGTTCGGTGCCAAGGATCTTGATGGCGGGCCCTGGCAAGGTATCACCAATCCGAACACCGGGCGCCAGATCATCATCAAGGACATGATCGCCGATGCCATGCTGCAGCAAATACAAACGCGCCCAGACGAGTACAGCGTCCTTGCAACCATGAACCTCAATGGCGATTACATTTCTGACGCGCTGGCGGCGCAGGTTGGAGGTCTTGGAATCGCACCGGGTGCCAACATGGGCGATTCCCTAGCCCTGTTTGAAGCCACACACGGCACCGCGCCGAAGTATGCTGGACAAGACAAGGTCAATCCAGGATCTCTAATTCTGTCCGCCGAAATGATGCTGCGCCACATGGGCTGGCGAGAAGCTGCAGACTTGGTCATTCAGGGTATGGAAGGTGCGATCCACAACAAGACTGTGACCTACGATTTTGACAGACTGATGGAGAACGCCACCAAGGTGTCAAGTTCTCAGTTTGGTCGGCACATCATAGAGAATATGGCGGCATAACCCCTATGCGCACTTCTCTATTGTTCACTAAGGAAATACTATAAATGGTCGGAATCACAGGATATAGTGCGTACATTCCAAGACTCCGGTTGCAACGAAGCGCCATTTCTTCGGCGCACGTGTGGAGTGACCCGTCATATGCGGGCAAGGGACGCGGAGAACGTGCTATCTGCGCCTGGGATGAAGACGCCATCACCATGGGCGTTGAAGCCGTGCGTGGATTGGTGGCGGGGCGGCGGCCTGATTCCTTGATGTTCGCGAGCACTTCTGGTCCCTTTGTTGATCGACAGCAAGCAGGCATCATTGCCACCGCGCTTTCCCTTGAGGGGGATATTCGAACGCTTGATGTGAGTTCCTCACAGCGCGCAGCCTTGGGTGCCTTGTCACAAGCCTGCGCTTCTGTTCAAGCCGGTGCCCGCGAGGTCTTGGTGGTTGCCAGCGAAAAGCGCCGGTCGATGGCAAGGAGCGCGGGAGAACTTGTCTGGGGCGACGGTGCCATAGCCGTCTCTGTTGGTGCCGACAATCCACTGCTCGAGCTTGTTGGCAGCACGGTCAATACGGTGGATTTTCTCGACCATTTTCGTGGTGCCGGGCAAGAGTTTGACTACGATTGGGAAGAGCGCTGGATTCGAGACGAGGGGCTTGCGAAGATTGTTCCGGCCACTATTTCACCATTACTGACACAAACCGGCATCGCCGCAGAAGCAATAACGCATTTCGTGATGCCAAGCACGATTGGACGCGCCGCTCAACTGGTGACGCGCCATGCCGGGATTTCGGCCGATGCGGTGGTGGACAATCTGTCCGGACAACTCGGAGAGACCGGCACCGCACATCCACTCATGATGGCAATGCATGCTGTGGAAACCCGAGTCAAGCCCGGCGACTACCTACTAGTGACGAGCTTTGCGAACGGCTGCGAAGCGCTGTTGTTCAGGGCAACAGAAGTGATTTCAGATTTTTCGTCGTCGCAATCCGTCATGGCCGCGCTTGCCGCCCGCCAACCGGAGGACAACTATTTCAAGTACCTTGCGTTTAACGACCTGATTCGTATTGATCATGGTAAGCGGGGCGAAGCGGCCGAGTATCAGACATCGCTTTCCACCGCCTACCGCAAGCGGGATATGCTACTCGGACTGGTGGGCGGTCGCTGTACCCGATGCGGGACCTTGCAGTTCCCGCGCATGAGGGTTTGCGTGAATCCGCAATGCCGTGCCACGGATACGCAGGAGCCTTATTCGTTTCGCGACGAACCGGCTAAGATATCAAGTTGGTCTGCGGACTATCTGGCTTTCACTCCCAATCCACCGTCGCACTATGGCATGATTGACTTTGAGAATGGAGGACGACTCATGACTGACTTCACCGATGTTGAGGTCGGAGAAATCGAAGTCGGCATGCAGGTTGAGATGCGCTTTCGCATCAAATCGCTGGACCGGCCGCGTGGCCTGCCACGCTACTTTTGGAAGGCGGTTCCCCTTCGCGCCGCTTGAATAGACAGCTTCAATAGACAGTAGATATACATCACACCAGGGGACATTCGAACATGGCACAGGGCATTAAAGACAAGGTCGCAATTCTCGGCATGGGTTGCTCGAAATTCGGTGAGCGCTGGGATGCGGGTGCAGAAGAACTCATCGTTGAAGCCTTTGATGAAGCGATTGAAGATGCTGGTATAAACCGCAGCGAAATCGACTCGGCGTGGCTTTCAACGGCCATGGACTTCGCCAATGTCGGTCGTAGCGGACTGCCGCTGAGCGTTTCACTCCGCTTGCCCAACATCGCCGTGACCCGAGTTGAGAACTTCTGCGCATCCGGGTCTGAAGCCTTCCGTGGGGCGGTCTATGCCGTGGCCTCAGGAGCGGCCGATATCGCGCTCGCGCTTGGGGTCGAGAAACTCAAGGATACCGGCTACGGCGGACTTCCTGGAAACTCGTCTGGGACGCTCACGCCTCTCTGGACGGCAACGGGGTCCGCGCCCGGTAGCTTTGCACAGCTCGCGAGTGCCTACAGAGCCAAGCACGGCATTGACAAGGATGACCTCAAGCGTGCTATTGCGCATGTGTCCGTGAAGAGTCATGCAAATGGCACCAAGAACCCCAAAGCCCATTTGCGCAGGGCAATTTCTGAAGAGGACGCGATCAATGCGCCCATGATCGCCGAACCACTGGGATTGTTTGACTGTTGTGGCGTGAGCGATGGTGCGGCCGCGGCGATTGTCACCACGCCCGAAATAGCACGTCGGCTTGGCAAGGAGGATATTGTCACCATCAAGGCGTTGCAACTGTCGCTTTCAAACGGCTCTGAATCGGGGCATACGTCTTGGGACGGCAGCTATTTTCATACCACGCGCATAGCTGCCGCCAAAGCCTATGCGGAAGCCGGTATACGCAAGCCACGCGATGAAGTCAACATGTTCGAATGCCATGACTGCTTCTCGATTACCGAATTCGTCACCACTGAAGATTTGCAGCTTTCCCCCGAGGGCGGGGCGATCAAGGATGTGATGGATGGGTTTTACGATGCCGATGGCGGCATTCCCTGCCAAATTGACGGTGGACTCAAGTGCTTTGGGCACCCTATAGGCGCGTCCGGTATTCGCATGCTCTACGAGATGTACTTGCAGTTACAGGGCCGTGCCGAAGAGCGGCAACTCCCGAATCCAAGCATAGGGCTCACACATAATCTCGGTGGCGCACCCAATCAAAACGTGGCGGCGATCTGCATCGTTGGTGCGGCCTAAAAACTGAGATCCGCACACCAGCAACACTCACCTTCGATGGATTTTTCCTTTGACGCGCAAGATCGTGTCTTCCAGGCTGAAGTGCGCGAGTGGCTGCAGGCGGCTTGGCCCCAGAGTGTTCGCGATCGACAAAAAAAATCGGCCTTGACCAGTGTCTCCAAGGACGAGCAGATAAGATGGCAGCAAGCGCTGGCCGAGAAGGGCTGGGCGGCTACCAACTGGCCAAAGGAATATGGTGGGGCAGGCTTTACGCCGACGCAAAACTATTTGTTCGATATGGAGGTTGCTCGTGCGGGTGCACCCAATGTGTTGCCGTTTGGCATCAACATGGTGGCACCGGTGATCATGAAATTCGGCACAGATGAGCAGAAGCAGCGCTTTTTGCCGGATATTTTGCACAGCAGGGTGTGGTGGTGCCAAGGCTACTCGGAACCAGGTTCAGGGTCAGACCTTGCTTCGCTTTCGACGCGCGCCAAGGACAAGGGGGACCACTATTTGGTGAATGGCGTGAAGACCTGGACCACGCTTGCCCAGCACGCTGATTGGATTTTCTGTCTTGTTCGCACTGCCAAGGAGGCGCGTAAACAACTCGGCATCTCGTTCCTGCTCATTGACATGAAGTCTCAGGGTGTCGAAGTCAGGCCCATCATCACGCTGGACCAGCCGCTCGAAGGGCTCCAGGAAATCAATACGGTGTACTTTGAGGATGTCAAAGTTCCTAAGGAAAACTTGATCGGTGAAGAAGGGCAGGGCTGGAGGTGCGCCAAATATCTGCTGGAGTTTGAACGCGGCAACGCTTATTCCCCGCGGCTAAAGGTCTCGTTGGCGAAACTCAAGGAGATCGTCGATTCGATGTCCCAGGACGACTCCCTCTCGCATACCGCCTTTGTGCAGAAGATTGCCAGCACCGAAATAGATATCCTGGCGCTGGAATTCACTGAACTCAGAATATTGAGTGCGCTTGCCGCAGGCCAAAACGTGGGCCCAGAGTCATCTTTGCTGAAGACTCGAGGGACGGAGCTGCAGCAGCAGGTTTCCGAACTCTGGCTTGAACTTTCGGGCTACTATGCCTTGGAGTTGGATCGCTCCACACCCTTCAAGGGTGACAATTTCCCAACTGCGGGACCAGAATGGACGAACGGTGTGGCACAGTCCTATTTCAACTTGCGTAAAGTCTCCATCTACGCCGGATCCAACGAGATTCAGCGCAATATCATGGCCAAGCTGGTTCTGGGACTCTAACACCCCGGCGCATCGTCGCAAGCGAAAAGGTGCCAGATGAGCGAGTTGACCCTATCGGTGCTTGACCAATCTCCAATCTGCGAAGGCAGAAGCGCACGTGATGCATTTGAAATATACCGAGCGAGATTCAAGCCTTCCTCGATCGTTTCTGAGCCGCTCGTGAACCTTGGTGTGTTTGTCATTTGCGCGGATAGCACGGAAGAGGCGAGGGCGCTTGCCAGATGCCGAGACCTTTGGCGATTACGTTTCGAGTCTGGAACTTTCACCGCCATGCCGAGCTTGGAAGAGTCCCCCGCCTACGAGTTCAGCGAAGAGGAAGCGCTCAGGATCCAGCAGTGGGCGCAACAAACCCTGCAAGGGACATCCAATGAGGTGTACGATCAACTTATCAGGCTTGCAATGAAACATGAGGTGAGTGAAGTGGTCGTGCTGTCCGTGACTCCAAGCTATCATCAACGTATGCGATGCTATGAATTGCTGGCGCACGCGTTTGACTTGAGGGTTGAAACAGGAATCCTTGCGCAAGTGTCCGATTCAACATCAGAAGCATGACCAGTGCCCTGGAGCAAATGCCAGAATGGCGAGTGAATCGCCTGCCTTTTGTGTGGGCGAAACGGCATGGCGTGATGCTCGACCCTGCCAGCAAGGAAATCCTCTATTTGCATCGCGCCAGCGCCACCTCGCTCTGCGAAGCTTCGAGATTGAGTGGCAATGGGGCGAATTGGCGCGTTCTGGACGAGGAGGCGTTCTCCGAGGCTTTGTCGAGTGTATATGAACGGGATGCGAGTGAAGCCCAGCAGATTGCTGAAGATGCTGGCGAGTCGCTGCTACTCGAAAACCTCGCCGAAGCTGTGCCAAACGCGGGCGACCTCCTCGAACAGGAAGATGATGCTCCAATCATTCGACTGATTAACGCCATTCTGACCGAGGCTCTCCGTCGTCATGCCAGTGATGTGCATGTGGAGACGTTTGAGCAGGACTTGGTGGTGCGTCTGCGAGTTGACGGGCAGCTACGTGAGGTACTACGACCGAAGCGGCAACTTGCTCCATTGTTGGTCTCACGTATCAAGGTCATGGCCGAGCTTGATATCGCGGAGAAACGAGTGCCGCAGGACGGGCGCATTTCCCTGCGCGTTGCCGGGCGGGAGATCGATGTTCGAGTATCAACCATTCCAACGGCGGAAGGCGAGCGCGTTGTGCTGCGTCTCTTGGAGAAGCAAGGGACTCGTCTGATGTTGCCGAATCTTGGCATGTCGCAGGGAAACCTCGCGCGCTTGCGCGAACTCACCCGTCGGCCTCATGGGATATTGCTTGTGACAGGGCCCACAGGGTCGGGCAAAACCACGACGCTGTATGCAAGTCTGTCCGAAGTGGACACAGCAAGCCTGAACGTATTGACGGTGGAGGATCCAATTGAGTATCAACTCGACAGTATTGGGCAAACCCAGGTAAATCTCAAGGCCAACCTGACGTTCGCGGTTGGATTGCGTGCGATTCTCAGGCAAGACCCGGATGTCATCATGGTCGGTGAGATACGCGATACCGAAACAGCGGACATCGCCATACGGGCAAGTCTCACGGGACATCTAGTGCTCTCGACACTGCACACCAACACAGCGATCGGCGCTGTCACTCGGTTGATTGACATGGCCATCGCGCCTTGGCTGCTGTCGTCGAGTCTGAACGGTGTGATGGCGCAGAGGCTCGTGCGCAAGCTATGTATTCACTGTCGCGCGCCAAGCACTCCAGAACTCCGTGAGAGAGAGTTTTTGCGTGACTTCGGTGAGGGCGAGGATGCAGAGGTCTGGCATCCTATCGGGTGCGAGCATTGTGCCGGAGAAGGCTATCTCGGCCGATCGGGAATTTACGAGTTGATAGAGTTTGATGACATCCTTCGAGGACTCATACACGATCAGGCTTCGGAATCGGATCTTGAGCGGGCCGCGCGCAAGAGGTGTCCGTCGATACGCGAAGATGCCTACGCCAAGGTCAAGGCTGGAATCACGAGTGTCGACGAGGCACTGCGCGTCACTGCCCAAATATAGGCGATCCTCGTGGCGCTCTTTCATTATGCGGCAGTGGACCCCAGCGGACGGAGAAGGAAGGGGTCGCTTCAGGCGGACTCGCCGAGGCAAGTGCGGCAACTGCTCCGCGACCGGAAGTTGGTTCCCGTGGATGTCACATTGTCAAAGGTGCAGGGCGCTGCCAACGCGCCGCGTTTCACGAACTTTCTGTCACGCCTTACGTCGCTTGAACTCGCAGTGACAACGCGACAGATGGCGACGTTGCTCAATGCAGGCTTACCAGTGGAGGAGGCGCTGCTTGCCACCGCGCAGCAATCAGAGCGCACTCGCGCCAAGAACCTGTTTCTCATGGTGCGTGGCAGGGTGTTGGAGGGACGCTCTCTAGCTCAGTCGCTCGCAGAACATCCGCAGTCATTCGAGAGCATCTACGTATCCGCTGTGGAGGCCGGTGAGCGTGCGGGTTACTTGCCGGGAATACTGAGCAGTTTGGCCGAGTACACCGAGGGTCGCCATAGGTCCATGCAAAACCTGACAATGGCGATGATATATCCGATTTTGCTCTTCTTTCTGTCAATCGCGGTCATCGCTGGACTACTAGGCTATGTCGTACCTGACATGGTGTCGGTGTTTGACCGCACTGAACAGGCATTGCCCTTGATCACTCGGCTACTCATCACCGCCAGCGAAATGGTTCGCGACTACGGCGCCGGTGCCCTGATCGTCGCCTTGCTGGCTGTGATCACTTTGCGGTTGGCTATGCGGCGAAAGGCAGTGAGACTCAAAGTTGATCAAATCGCGTTGCGCGCACCGCTCATACGGCGCATCTCGCGAGGTTTGCACACCAGCCGCTACGCCAGTACCCTGGGCGTATTGACATCGAGTGGAGTGCCGCTCGCAGAGGCCATGTCAATTGCCGCGGCGGTGGTGAAGAACCGTGCTATGCAATCCGGCCTCAATGAAGCAACCCGTCGAGTAACAGAAGGTTCAAGCTTCGCCGCAGCCTTGCGAGAAACCCCCTATTTACCGCCAATCATGGTGCATATGGCCGCCGGTGGAGAAAAGAGCGGGGAACTCGATGTCATGCTCACGCGCTTGGCCGACTATCAGCGCGAAGAGTTCGAACGGGTCACAGGTACTCTTATTCGTCTCTTCGAGCCGGCAATGCTGCTCATCATGGGAGGGCTTGTACTTTTGATCGTACTCGCCATACTGCTTCCTATCACACAGATGAATCAATTCTTGGTATGAACAGGCGCAACCGCAAACAGCGAATGGCTGAAGAGAATCGCCAAAAGGGATTCACCTTGATCGAGATCCTTTTGGTGGTGGTAATCATTGGTATCTTCGCGGTGCTTATAGTTCCAAACCTTGTTGGGCGAGACGATCAGGCTCGCGTTGTGGCGGCCAAGACCGATCTGCAATCCATCGCCAACGCACTGCAACTGTACAAGCTTGACAATTATAGCTACCCATCCACAACGCAAGGCCTGGAAGCTTTGGTGACCAAGCCCCAGAGCTATCCGGAACCACCCAACTATCCTTCCGCGGGCTATCTCAAGAAAGTTCCAGAAGATCCCTGGGGAGAGATCTATAGATACAGCGCGGCCGGGAACACCTTTGAGATTTTTTCCATGGGAGCGGATGGCGCACTCGGTGGCGAGGGATTTGATGCCGATATCCATTACAAGGATCTGTAAGCCTGCAACAAGGGGTGCTGTAGACACCGGCTTGGACGGCGTAATGATGGCGCACCAGGGCGAAGGACGTAAGTTGGGGTTCACGCTCATCGAATTGCTGATAGTCGTTGCTATTCTTGCCGTTCTCGCTGCGCTCATCGCTCCGAATATTGGCGCCGAACGTCGCGTTGGGCTGCAAACGGAAGCTGAACGGCTTGCAAGGAGCATAGAATTGGCCCGTATCGCGGCCGTCAGCCAGAACCGTCAATGGGGACTGAGAATACTTTCCGATGGGTATGCATTTGAACACTATGAATCCGAACGCAAACGATGGCAGCGCGATGAATCCACTCCATTCGAATCGAGACAATTGCCAGAAGATATTGACCTATCAGTGAAAATTGAATCACGTTCGGTTCAGTTTCCTGAAGGTCGCAAATCTCCATCCATTTTGATTCTCTCCAGCGGCGAAATCACGCCATTTTCGATAGAGCTCTTCTCTTTGAGCGCGGACAACTCATGCACAGTTAATTCGGATGGCATGGCACGCACGGGATACGCATGCGCTTGACCTCTGGCTTCACCCTTATCGAACTGCTTGTCGCGCTCTTGGTGCTTGCCGTCGCCATGAGCATGTTTGGAAATGCCACCAGCGGTTCACTGCGTTCGCTCGAACGATTGGAAATGAGAAGTGTGGCAGGTTGGGTGGCCGCCAACGAACTCAGCGCGATGCGACTAGAGCGTCGTATCACTCAAGAGGCGATCAGTACCGGAATACGCCGAACCCTGACACGAATGGCTGGTCGCGACTGGGAAGTGCAAAGCACCATAAGACCTACCAACCACCCCTGGCTGACGCGAGTGGAGGTGACCGTGAGGATGGCAGAATCCAATGAATTCACCGAGTGGTCGTCGACACTTGTCGCATACGCCGGTCGCTACTAACACA
>CAZNYE010000363.1:0-5615 GCA_964577185.1 uncultured Pseudomonadales bacterium
GACATGGTTCCCCACACCCAGTCTGCAAAACCACGCGCATCATACTGTTTTCGATCAGAAAGTCTACGACGCTTTTCTTTCAACCCCCTAGAATCATTGACTTCAATGGCCTAGCGGGAATCGCTGACCCAGGCGCTAGAGACATGGCTGATCTGATTGTAGCTGATCAGAATTCGCGGTCAGGCCGCAGCAAGAGTTCGCATTAGTTGGCTATCTGGAACATGAGAAGACGACAACTGAGTTCGTGTGGCCAACTACAGACATGAGGTTTGACCTTCGATGTCCACAAGCGACTCCGCTTCCGCGGAAGCGGCATCATGTGCGTCCCATTCCCGAAGAAACGCATCGAGTGCCGGATCGTTCCTCCGCCAGGGGGCGAGTTCCAATGCCTCCTCATCGGGCAGGAATGATTGGCCACCATTGAGCACTAACGGACTTCCGTCGGCGCGCGCAAAGAAGTGACCTTCCTCCCCACGGCTCAATATCTGGAACTTCCCCTCGTGTAGCAGCTTGTGGTGGTGTGTGCAGAGTAGGGCAAGATTCTCAAGGCTCGTCTCTCCTCCGTCGGCCCAGTGCACAATGTGGTGGGCTTCGAGCCACCGCGCGTGATTGCACCCCGGATATCGGCAGGTCCGGTCCCTCGCTTCCAATGCCCTGCGGATTCCCACCGGCACCGTCCTCGTCTTGCGTCCAACCGACAGCGGCGCGCCGTCTTTATCCTCCACCAATCCCACGAGCGCCCCGTCGCACAATAGTCGTCGAACCACGGGTACCGGCAGGTCGGAATGACCTCCGTTGCCAGAGAGCGCCTTCTCATCAACATGCACCGTCACCAGGTGCGCGGGACCCGACTGCTCCGGCTCTGGATCGTCCAGCGCCGCCTCCTTCATGTCCGGCAGGAACCAAAAGGCTCCTTCCTTCGCGCTTCCGCGGAAGCAGCCCGACAGCGTGCGCCTCGCGATCAACATGAGCGCGTCCGCCGACAGCGCCGCTTCGTCCCCAGCGCCCGACACCGCTGGGCCATACTCCCGAAGCTCAGCCTTCGCGAGCTCCAGCACCTTCACCAGCACGCTGGCATCTTCTTGCGAAAGCTCGATCCTAAACCTCACCCTGTCACCCTCTCCGTCGTGGCGTGTTAGCCGATGGCTCCCCAAGGTTCCTTGATGTCTGGATAGAGAAACGGCAAGCCGAAGTCAGGATTGGCCTGATCGAGCACCAGATCGACGTAGTGGAATGTAACGAGGCCATAGCCTCGCTCGATGATGAAATCAATTGGCCATCGAGCCTCTCGGTCCCCGCGAAGCGCCTCTGTCGAGCGACCGTTGTCATTTGCCCTGAACAGACCTCTGATGTGCTGGGAGTTTTCGGACACTCGGACATCTTGGTCGGAAGTGATGGTGTGATTACCGAGAAAATTCGCCATCAAGAATATTCCGCGCGGCCGGCCGCGCGGCAGAAAGTAGAGCAAATCAACATTCACCTAGTGACCTTCACGCGCGAAAGTCAGCCGAGATTGGTAACGAAATCCATGCGCATGTGGAGACGACTCGGCCTCTTCAAACGAGACTACCTGTGGAGTCAGCTCGATTGTCGGGGTGTGTCCGTAAATCTCATCGCTTAACAGTCCCAAGAGCGAGGTACGGCTCGCTTCCCATTCTTGAAGTCGCTGCTCCGAAGACCCGTGTGGACTCAGTTCGGGTAATGCGTAGTCGGTGACCGGCCACCTGGGCTCAATCACCGGCCAGACCATCACGCTGAGGACAGTCGAGAGGCTTGCGGAAGGAAGGATCAACAACCATGAAACAAGTCGCACCCAGCCGTGATAACGCTGCGCGAAGAGGTACGGCACGCATCCCAATCCGTAAGCTCCGGACAGTAGGGCAAGCCATGGCATATCCATGCCCACCAGACTCGAGAACTCCAGGTTCAGAACCTCGCGAATAGCGCCGAGGCGGACCTGATACCACAGCAAGCAAGCGCCCAGAACCAGCAGCCCACACAGGATTAGCCTGTGCCTGACGCGCTTGGATATCAGCTCTGCCACGCCGCAGGGCACACTGGACTAGGGCGGGTCGATGCTACCACGAGCTCTTGGTGGAGCTTCGGTCTAACAGAGTTCGAAGCCTTGCTCTTGGAAGTGCTTATCGAAGGCGAACGCCCTTGCAATTCGTTGCTTCCTCATTGCGGTGATGCTCACCCAGTCGGTGAGACTAACCTGGCGTCGCGAAGCGGCAAGTAAGGCTTGCACTGATTGCTGCAAAAGGTCCTGCTCAACGTAAATTATCTCCAGACTTGGCATGATATTCGAGAAAAAGATGCGTACCGCCTGCATACCGACCCTGTGTTGCAGGAGAGCGACTGTTTCCTGAACAACAAATGAGGTGGTCACGAGCAGGGCGCTCTCATCTCTTAAGCCCTCCAAAGTAGAGCGCGCTGACTCGTGGTTCATATCGCGCTCGACCATGACAGCGTAAATTGCCGAAGTGTCGATGAAAACTCTACTCACTGGTATGTCGTTGCGAGATACTTGTCATGCCTCTCGGAAACGTCGGTCTCTCCATCCTCGGATTGGCATCTGCCAACTGCCTCGAACAATCGTTCCCACTTGTCCTTTTCGTCTCCCTGCTGGGAAAGCACATGATCCACCCCGTCTCGGACAAGCTGTGATATGGACACGGACCGCCGCCCGGCAAGTTCCTTGAGCGCCGTATATTGTGCTGGTTCCATTTGCACCTGTGTTCTAATCATGTGTAAGCAGGTTATCACGTAGTCACAACATGTTAGCACTCTGCTTCTGACGGGACAATTGGGATCATTGCTCCCATTCCCAACTGGACAAGCATCACCCTCGCGTTCACCATGTCCTGATGAGCACAAGATCCCGGACACGAGCGTCCTTGCGCCTCGCAACTCGACGTAGCCGATTGGCAATGGCGCAAGCCGAGTTTGTGGCTGCCGAGCTTGCCTCGCGAGTCAATCGGTCGGTGGAATTGGTGCCGATCACTTCGACAGGTGATGCCGAGGCGCATCGACCCTTGCGAGAGATCGGTGGCAAGGGTGTGTTTGTGAAAGAACTGGAACAGGCGCTCTTAGATGACCACGCGGATCTAGCGGTGCACTCCTTGAAGGATGTGCCTTCGCGCCTCGCACCAGAATTCACGCTGGCAGCGGTCGGCTGGCGAGAAGATGCGCGCGATGCGCTTTTATCGCACCCGAAGATCGCCTTTTTCGACCTGCCGACAGGCGCGCGTGTTGGCACCTCGAGCCTTCGCCGCAGGCTCTTGCTAGAGAAGTTGCGTCCAGACCTCTTGATCGAGCCAATGCGCGGCAATGTGGATACGCGCATTGGCAAACTTCACGCCGGAGAATATCAGGGGCTTGTGCTTGCGGTCGCTGGTCTCAATCGTTTGCGGCTCACAGGGCATATAGTCGAGTGCTTTTCCGTGGATGAGTTGCTGCCCGCACCGGGCCAGGGCATGCTCGGGATTGAGGTGCTGAGCGAGCGACAAGATCTCATTCAAAGGCTTGCTGGAATGGTGGCGCACGAACAGTCTATGCAGGGTCGTTTGGAGCGACGGATCAGCGAACTCTTGCAAGGAGACTGTAATCTTCCGATCGCTAGCCACGCCGAAGTGCGGGCCGGTGGAGCCCGGCTCAGGGTCTGGATCGCTTCGAATTGCGGAAGCTTGGAAGCGAGCGCAGATGTTGAGGGTGACTTGAATCTTCAGCTGGCCGACCAAGCGGTCGACAGTCTACTCGCGAGTGGTGGCCGTGAGGTCATGGCGAGCTTCGCCTAGGCCTGTAGGACAGGACACCCAATCCTGATGAATTCCAGTCCTTTTCGAGTCTTGGTGACGCGAACGGAACCCGGCGCGAGTCGCCAGGCACGGGCGCTTCTGGAAAAGGGTTTGCGGCCCGTGAAGTTGCCGCTCATCAAGATCGAGCCTGTGGCGTTTACCTTGGAGGAAGACCTTCCCGAGGTGGTGGTTGCGCTATCTGCGCACGCCGTTCAGCATGGCGCTGAAGCAATTCGCACCTGGGAAGACGTGCCTCTATGGATCGCAGTCGGCAAGGCCACGGCGCGCGCACTTGAGGTGCTCGGTGTTCATGCCATACAACCTGAGAGGGAATCCTCTGAGGGCTTGCTTGACATGCCCGAGCTCGGTCGGTGTGCGAAGAAGCGGATTGCGATCCTCTGCGGGGAGTCCCCGAGGCCCCTTCTGAGGGAGAATCTCCAAGAGCGCGGCGCAGAGGTGAGCGAGTATCACGTCTACAGAAGGCTTCCAGTGAAGGACATCTCGGACTACCATGAACATCTTTCGGAACTGAGCGCAGTCATAGTGTCGAGTGTTGAAGGGGTTCTCGCCTTTGCAGACCTGTGGAACACACGCCAAGGTTCGAATTCCGTGATGCTGTGCGCAGGCTCAGTGCGGATTGCGCGCGCCGCCGCTTCGCGAGGGTTCAATAATCTCCGCCTGTTGAACACGCAATCTGGCACCGGGCTTGCCGAATCCTTGGTGGATTGGCTGTCCAGACCGCAGGAAGGAATCTGGCATGAATGATATAGAGACACGGGCTGCGCCACAAGAACGGCGTAGCTTTAAGTCCACTGCGCTGATAGTGCTGCTGGTGGTACTTCTTGGCCTTTTGGGCTGGTGGTATCTATTGGGTGGGGGCGGAAACGTACTCGCGAACTTGTTTTCGGACCCGGACGAAGTACAAGTCACCTCCGTTCCTGCAGATCCTCTGCCAATCCCGGTGCAGCCTAGCGCGCTTATTGAGGCAAGACTGGAAAGGCTCGAGACATTGGCGCTCTCATTGGATGCGGCTCGGCGCGAGCAGCAAGAGATGCTTGTTGGTCTGCAAGGCTTCGTGAGCGCCGAAGACTTGCAGGCCTCGTCTTCGCGGTTGCGTGCGGAGATTCGCGCGGTGCGGGCTTCGTTCCCGGAAGCTGCGGAGCTGGAATGGTCGCAGGTGACCCTGGCTTGGCATCTGCTTCAACTCGCTGAGATTGAGCATCGCCTGTTCGGCAACCCGCAAGCGGTTGCTTCATTGCTTGAGCGCGTTGGTCACCTGCTTGGCGACCATCCCGCAGCCATGGATCTTATGGTGGATTTGGCGAGGCTAGAGGAGGAAATCAGAGAATCCCAAGCACCTGGATTGCTCGAAGTGTACGAACAGCTGGCCATCATGGGCGAGCTCGCTGGCGGGATTCCGCTTCGGCAAAGTCAGTATGACCCGATTCCCGAGACTTCATCTGGAATACTCGATCGCGTGGGTGCTGGGCTACGAAGTCTTGTGCGTATCGAGCGACTTGAATCTGGTGATACGCGGGATGAAGTCAGTCGTTTACAGTTAGTTCTTGGGATGGAGCGTATGCAGGTCGCATTGCTCCGGCGCGACGGCGCGGCTTTTGAGCAGCAGCGGACATCGATGGTCACTTGGCTAAAAAGCCACGCGCAAATGGATCACCGACACCCGCAGGAGTTATTGGCGCGTTTGGCCAACTTTGAAGAAATAGACTTCGGTGTTCAGGAGGTCGATTTCAACGCGCTACTTTCGCGCCTCGGGGCACTGGTGGAATAGTCATGCGGCGCGACCTGGTGTTCATGGGC
>CAZNYE010000364.1:0-2363 GCA_964577185.1 uncultured Pseudomonadales bacterium
ACCCACGATCGACCCCCCTCAGTTTTCGACTTCGTGCGATGGCGACTAACTCCGTTCTCGCCGTAGAGGGAGAAAGTCCTTGCCCGTTGTCGCGAATAGTTATCCGACGCTGCGCCGGGCTTATTCTGATGTTCACACGCCCATTTGTAAGGTTTGATGAAGAACGAACGGAATCTGCAGCGTTCTGTATGTACTCGCGGTATACGGCGAGTGGTGTGTCGTACATCCCGGTGGTGATGAGGCCAAGTATGTCGCCACCAATTTCTTGGTGCAGAATCGTGTTACCCAACTGCAATAATCTCTTTGATTATCGTCTTTTGAAGTTTTGACTGCGAGTTAGGCTGAGGGTCGCGCTGAAGTGCTTCGGGTAGGTCAAATAGCCCAGCATCTTCGACGAATTCATCATCAGGAGGCATTACCGGGTCGGGATTTAATTGTCGGAACGCCGGGATGATGTCAGATTTCCTCGAAACGCGTTCTGATTTGGTATCCAATACATGAAAGGCCGCCACCTCCCTTACTTGACGGTCAACTGTGATATCCAATGCCAACCTTTCGTAGCGTTCGACTTTGGTCATACCAGTCCCGCCTTCCACTTCAGCCAAACACGAAATCAATTCTTTTTCTTGGGCATTGGAAAGGCGGTTCCGAAGCGAAAGATATTCATCAAGCATGTGTCGACCTTCACCAAACTCGTAATAGTCACGATGACTAACTTCGACACCCACAGTGAACCGTATGTCAAGTCTGGGACCGATCTCGCACCACGCTTCCCATAGCCCATAGGTCCGCCCGCTGATCCACCGGCGGAATGAGCATTTTCTTGGACAACCCACGCTTACGCCTAAGAAGCTGATCAAGAACGTAATCGAAGCTACCCTCACCAATCTCCGGGTGCCTGGCCATGGGAAGGTGAACGTGCACTTCTCTCTCCTGCCCTATACGAAACACCCTGTCAGTACACTGATCTTCGACGGCCGGATTCCACCATCTAGACAAGTGAATCACGTGATTTGCGGCGGTAAGGGTGAGGCCCACTCCACCCGCTTTCGGCGACAGGATCATCACGTCGAATTCCGCGCTTGAGTTCTGAAACTTGCGCACGTACTGCTGTCGCCTAGCCCCCAACACCTTTCCATTGATTTGCATAGGCTTGCTTTTCAAGCCATAACTGCGCTGAATCATCACAGCGAGGAATGCTTGCATCTCCAGATCTTCAAGAAAGATCAGGGCCTTTTCGCCGCTGCGATGAAGTCGGTCCAATATTTCGAACAGGGAGACCAAGCGTGCCGATTCCTCTTTGAACGAATCCGCATCATCAGGGTTCCCGTCCTCGGGGCCGTGAGGATGCAACGATATTCCGCGCAAGAAGTGTAGGAGTTGTAGCATGCCTTTCCCTTCTCCGGCCTTGTGAGCCTGGATCTTCCGACTGTACTCGCCTGCTTGAACTTCCGGCATTTCTTGTGGGTAAGAGTGCTCGTGTTTTTCAGGCAAGCCTTTGAGGTGATCGGCTTTCATGCGTCGCAAAATCCTCGCTGGCTGTCCGTCATTGGGCTCAAGCAATTTGTCACGAAGATCCTGAAGTCGCTGGTTGCGAGCTGTCTCATCGCCATCTGGCCCATATTCGTAGGAGAAAGTCTGCAAATCTCCTAAGAATCCTGGGGACAGAACATCCATCACGGCCCAGAGATCTTCCATGCGATTCTCTATCGGTGTGCCCGTCATACCAATGGAAAAGTCCGCGTTGATGGTTCTTACCCCTTGGGACAATAGGGAGCTAGGATTCTTCGCCTTTTGTAGTTCGTCGTACACCACGCAGCGAAACCGCACAGGACCGAAGCTCAACTGATAGTCTCGTAACGTCTCGTAGGACGTAAGCACCCAATCCGCGTTCGCGAACTTTTTATGATCAAGCCCAGCCGCACCGCGGCGTAGGTCTGAACCACTACTTCCTTGGAGCTTAAATCTGCGCAGGTCGGGTCCGTAAACCGTAGCCACGCGGCCTAGGCCGTCACGTTCCAAGTGTCGGTCATGCTCTTCCTGCCAGTTTGCGAGGAGCCCTGTCGGTGCAACAATCAACGCTGGCAGGCGCTCTACGCACACTTCATTCAGCCACCGGAGAAACGCAAGCGCCTGGAGTGTTTTCCCAAGACCCATATCGTCGGCTAACAGCACCCCCGGATAACCCAGTTCCCAGGCGCTTCGCAGCCAGTGGAAGCCGTGCACCTGATGCTCCTTTAGAGTTGATCTCAATCCAATGGGAGAGTTCTTTTCGCTGCGCTTCTGTCGCTGTTTGCTTGCTGCCTGATATTCAACTCTGTCGAAATTCTGATTCACTTTGAGGATTGTGCGAGCTTGGCCTT
>CAZNYE010000365.1:0-1803 GCA_964577185.1 uncultured Pseudomonadales bacterium
GCTGCTGTTCGCGCTGGCCTGGATTGCCACCCTCTGGCAAGACCCGGCGGGCAACTATTTCCGCCTGGTCTTCACCTACAACTCGCACATGATCAACTTTGGAAGTTGGGCGCTGTTCATTCCGGGCTGGGTGATGCCGCATGGGAACCTGATCGCGGAGCCTATCATCTTTCTTGCCGGTGCCTATATCTCGATCATCCCCTTGCAGTGTTGGTTCATGGCGTGGACCATGCGCAAGGCCAAGGCGCGCTGGCCCGGTATCACCACCCTTGGCCTCGTGGGCGTGTGCTTCTTCTTCGGCTTCCTCACCGATCTCATCATCGAGGGTGCCTGGGTGCGCATGGGACTCTACGTGTTCAGCGGCACGATCCATTCCCTGTCGCTGTTCGGTGGCGAGTGGTATCAGTTTCCGCTCTATAACAGCGTGTTCTGGGGCGGCGCGCTGACGGTGGCCGCGTGCCTCTGGTACTTCAAGAATGACAAGGGGCAGACGTTTGTCGAAGTGGGCAGCGAGAATATCGCATCGCCGGTGCGCCGTAATTTTCTGCGTTTCGCCGCCATCGTCGCGGTCTTGAATCTCGCGTACCTGTCGTACAACGTCGCCATGGGCATCGTCGCGTTTCAGATGGACACGACCCCGGAATTGCCGAGCTACCTTACGAACGGCATCTGCGGTGAGGGCACACCCTATCCATGTCCTGGCCCCGATGTGCACGTGCCGCTGCGCGAGTCCGGCCCGTTACAGTAGACTTGGGCAACCGGTCTCCGTATTCACTCGTTCACCACACTTACAAAGGAGTTCCCAATGGAAAGACCCCCAACCACATCGTACAAGATCGGTGTCATGGTCGATCTTCCCGGCTTTCCGGGCCTCACCGACATGTTCCCGCTCGCGGTGCAGTTCGCGTTGACCGAAGCCTACGAGACGGGACTCATTGACCGGCGGGCCGAAATCGTCAACGACGAGCACGCCGGTCAGCCTTGGGGCGATGGCTTGGTGTGCCGCAAATCCTATCTTGATCTGGTCGAGGAGCACGGCGTACTGGCGATCGCCGGGCCCATGTCCACGGACAATAGCCTCGCTGTGCTGGATTTGGTCGAAGAGTACCAAGTGCCGGCCATCACCATCTGCGGCACCCAGGAATATGTCGGGCGCTACGCCTTCAACCTCTCCAACGGCAACCTCGCGGATGAACCGGCCTACATGGCCGCCTGGCTGAAGAGTCGTGGTCACAAACGGGTGGCCGTGCTGCGCGACTATCCTTCGCGCATTGGCTTGGAGTACCACAGATTCTTCGAGTTCGCGACCCAGCAGTTCGGCCTTGACATCATCGGAGTTGGCAACGTATTCCCCAATCCGACCGAACAGAGCATGACCGAAGTGATGGCGCGGCTGAAGTCAACGGGCCCGGATGCCTTGGTTTCCCTCACCTTCGGCGAGTCCTGCCCATTGCTCAACAGGAGCCTCGCCAACCTTGACTGGGACCCTGAGCGCATCATGTGCACGGCCTTCGTGCAGGCGACATACAACCGTGATTTAGCGCTCCTTATCGAAGGATGGCACGGCATCGACCAGTACGATGAGCGCAACACACGATTGAGAGACATGCTCGCCCGCTATGAGGCTTCCACCGGCAAGACATTGGTGCCGAACAGCGCGACGAGCACCGGCTACGACATAGGCTGGTGCATCGCCATCGCCCTGTCGCGCATGGAAATCGCGACTCCCGAGGCGTTGGCGACGGCGCTTGAAACCATACGCATGCTGCCCGCGCTCACTGGAGGACCCGGTACCTATATCAC
>CAZNYE010000366.1:0-3032 GCA_964577185.1 uncultured Pseudomonadales bacterium
ATCCAATGCTTGTACAACCTCGATCCCAAAACGGGCACGCAAAGAGGACAGCGGAATTGAACTCAAGTCGGAAATGCGCCGAAGACCCAGACGCTCGAAAGCGCGCGCGGTCTTCTCTTCAAGCCCCAGGGCTGCCACCGGCAGTGACTGCATGACCAACCAAGTCTTGCCTGGTTCGGCAACGAAGCGCTTTTCGGGAGCAAATTCCGCCAAGGCCATGGCACCTATAATCCGGTCGGCGATGGCTGCTCGCAGGTTCACACCCATTTCTCGACCACGCCGGAGCAGATCGTCGAGCAGTGCCACCTCACCACCAAACAGGTGCCCACAACCGGTCACATCCACCACCAACTTGTCTCTTGGCAAGGCAGAGGGCTCGGATACCCAGGGACCGTAGCGGGACGCCAGCTTCGCCATGCCTTCCTGCAAGCTCCGCACTTGTCCGGGATCGGCCTGGCGCGCGACCGGTGAACCTGCGAGCGCCCTCGCATCGGCAAGCGAAGCGCCTATGCGCACGCCTTCGACTTCGGCTCGCGCTGATACCCCGGTCACGAACATGGCACCCTGGTGCTCTTCAACAGTCACCAGCGCCTCCTCCGCAAGTGCCGGTTCGGACGCGATCAAGCTGTCCGTCAGCAGGCGCTCAAGCCAAACGCATGCAAATCTCATTGGCATCCCACTCCACCTGCCATGATCTGGTCGCAGACCGGCGGCTACGCAGCAAGCCGAGCGCCCATGCGGGCCGACTCGATTGGGACGCCAGCGGCTGTGCTTCCCAGCCGGTCTCAGCCCAGCCAACCGACCCTCGCGTCGCGACAGCAACCAAACCCATGCTATCTCCCCGCTCGGCGGCCAACTGCAAGCGGCGACCAGCAAGGCGGTCACAGCCAGATTCCAATTGAGCCACCACCATGGATGCGGCGCCACTCGCAAGAGCAGTCTCGGCCGAGCCGAGCAGGCTGGCCTGATCTTCACATTCCAACAAAATAAGGCGATCAGGATCGAGTCCCATCTGCCTCACACCTTCCATGTATAGCTGCTCTTTGCTATCCGCCATACAACACCAGAACACTGGCCCTGAAGATCGCGCCGCGAGAGCGGTGAGAAAGCCAAACGAAGCCCCGCCCCGCACAGCGTGCACACGTCCAAACGCGATGCCACCGCGCAGCAATCCGTCAATAGCTGATACGCCTAGGCTGAGCGGCGGCTTGCTAGAGGTCGGCGCTTCAATCCCTTCGATGCGCTCTCGGAGCGCATTGAGATGAAATTCCTGTTCTTCGCTCATCGAGGCTCGGCGACGGGATGTCCCCGCACTCGCTTATGCCGGCCTTCGCATGTTCGGGCCCTGCATTTGCATGGCCCTTTGCATTTTCTTCTGAAAGCCTTTGCGCAGCACTCTCCGGGACATCTTTTGCGTCTGTCGAAAATCTCGCAGCACCTGTGCGACTTCACGCACATCGACACCCGCACCGCGGGCGATGCGGTTCTTTCGCGAACTGCTCATCACGTCGGGGAATTGGCGTTCATGGGGTGTCATGGAATCGATGACCGCGATGTTGCGCTTGAGCGCGGAATCGTCCATACGCTGCTGTCCGCGCTCGAGCAACTCCTTGGGGACAGGCAAGAAGTCTCCGAGCCCTTCCATGCCACCCATGGACCGCATGTTCACCAGCGAGTCCTTGTAATCCTGCAAGCCAAACCGTTTACCGCCAACCATTCGTTCCGCAACGCGGGTCGCGGACTTCTGGTCCACCTTGCGCGCCGCTTCTTCCATGAGCGTGGCGAGGTCACCCTGGCCGAGGATCCTCGACACCATGCGATCCGGATGGAATGCTTCAAGGGCATCGATCTTCTCGCCCACACCTATGAACTTGATCGGACGACTGGTGAGCGCACGAACCGTGAGCATGGCACCGCCCCGCGCATCACCATCGGCCTTGGTGATGATGGTGCCGGTAAGTTTCAGGGCCTTATGGAACGCGGCGGCCGTGCGCGCCGCATCCTGTCCGGCCATGGCATCCAACACGAAGAGCGTTTCGGTTGGAGAAACGGCCGCGTGCACCGCCTCTATCTCGCGCATCATTTCGTCGTCGAGTTGCGAGCGTCCGGCGCTGTCGAGGATGAGCACCCGATCAGCATCGAGGCGCGCCTGATGTAGCGCGCGCTTCGCGATTTCCACAGGCGCCTCTTGCGTCGATGCCGGGTGGCATTTGACACCCACCTCCCGGCTCAGTATTTCCAGTTGTTCAAGCGCGGCGGGTCGATAGACATCTGTGCTGACCAACGACACCTGCTTGCCGTCACGCGACTTGAGAAGATGCGCGAGCTTAGCGGCCGTGGTGGTTTTTCCCGCGCCCTGCACACCGGCGAGTAGCACCACCACTGGCGGCGCGGCGCGCAGGTTCAGCGAGTCGTTCGCACCTCCGAGCAATTCGATCAGGGATTCGCGAAGAATCTGAACCAGGCCCTCGCTCGGCGTGCTGCCACTTGCGAGGCTGGTGCCAACCGCCCGTTGCTCAAGGTCGGCAACGAAGGTTCGCACCACGCCGAGAGCGACATCCGCGTCCAACAGCGCCGTGCGCACGTCTTTGAGCGCTTCCGAGACATTGCGTTCAGTCAGCATGCGCTTACGCCCGAGCCCGCCTAGGATTCGGTTGAAGCGAGATGTCAGGTTCTCGAGCATGGGAGGCGTCCAAGGATGCAAGCCGAACAGGATTGGGGATTATAGCGAGGGGCGATCTGAGATGGACCCAAGCGATGTGGTCGACACGACCTCAATGGGCCGTCGCCATTGTGAATTGTCCCTCAGCTCGGTGTGGAGGGCGAGCGCCCAGTCGGCACGACCTCAAAGGGCCGTCGCCACTATGAAAGCCGAGGTTGGCGTGAAGTGAACACTATAGGCCAGCGTGCTGCGGGGGCAGGTCGGAAGCGCCCGCCCCCAATTCTCTCAGGACCTACATAGTGAATCGGTATTGCACGCCGATGGTACGGCCGAGCGGTGTGGTGGCCGCCTGGTCGAGGCTGTTGGGGCC
>CAZNYE010000367.1:0-3214 GCA_964577185.1 uncultured Pseudomonadales bacterium
CCATAAAGTTGTAGTTGTACTCGTCCACTCGACTTTCTGGCACTCTTCGAATGCTGAGACTGCTGTTCCATTTGGAAAGCTCCATCATTGGGTGGTCTTTTTGCAAGTTAATTTCCACCAAGACCTCCATGCGACCACCTCTGTTAAGAAAGTCTGAAATACACAAGTCTGGAGAATGTCTTGCCAGAGTCCGGGCTTGAATCCTCGAAAAACGGACCGACGGCTCCATTGGCCTCGGGCGGCGGGCCTCCAGACCTCTGAATGGACCCACCCGGACGTTGGGCCTGGGCAGACTTGGGTCTGGCTTCGGTCGGGCTTGGGTCTTGACTTTCAATAAGCACTGTGAGATTTTGAAAAAGCTGCGCGGGGGTTCATTGAACTGGCGCCGCACGAGACCTGAGGGGTGGCGCTTCGCCTGAGATGTCCGCCAACTGGCGACAGACCCTTGGAACCTGAACCAGATAATGCTGGCGGAGGAACAGGCCTATGTCTAGCTATTCTTATGACGATGCTGCGCGCGCACCTGCGCACCACTCTCCCGTTTGCCGCGCCGCCTTGGCGCTTATTTCGTTTCTAGTGGCTCCATCCATTTGGGCACAGCCGCAAGAGATTGACGAAATCATCGTCTACGGCGAATTGCGTGAATCGCAGCTCGAGAACCTGCCCTCGAGCGTGACGGTGCTTGATGAAGCCTTGATCGATGCGCGAAACGCTTCTCACCTTGAGGAACTGCTCGCGGCGAGTGCCAATGTCAATCTCGCCAGCGGCGCATCGCGCGCGCGCTTCTTTCAGATTCGCGGCGTGGGTGAGCGGGGTCAATTCATTGAGCCCTTGAACTCTTCCGTTGGCCTGCTCATCGACGGGGTCGACTTCAGTGGCATTGGAGGCATCGCAACCTTGTTTGATGTTGAGCAGGTCGAAGTGTTTCGTGGCCCGCAGGGGACGCTCTATGGTGCCAACGCATTGGCTGGACTCATTTCCGTGCGTAGTCGCCCACCGGAGTTTGACCCCTCCGGCCACGTTCGCCTTGAGGCAGGTGATTACCGCACCTGGAGCCTCGCTGGCGCCTATGGCGGACCCATATCGGAGCGCGTTGCCTTGCGTACATCGCTCGCTCATTACGCCAGCGACGGCTACATGGACAACACCTTCCTCGGCGAGGAAGACACCAACAATCTTGAAGAACTGACCTGGCGCGGCAAGCTGCGGATCGACCTTTCAGAGGCTACTCGACTCAATGTGGGTCTCGGGGTGGTGTCGCTCGACAATGGCTACGACGCCTTCTCGCTCGACAATGATCGTCGCACCCGGTCAGATCAGCCAGGCGCGGATACCCAGGACAGCCTGTTCGGTTCGCTTCGCCTCGTCACCGAAGGCCGCCTGTTCGACACCGAGTTCAGTCTCGCGAGTGCCGATTCAGATATCGAATACGGCTACGATGAGGACTGGACCTACGACGGATTCCATCCTTGGGGGTACTCCTCCACAGACCAATACAATCGTGACCGTAGCTCCACGACGGCGGAGCTTCGTCTTGTGTCGGCCGAAGACGGCAGCCTCTTGGGTGGACGTACCGATTGGGTCCTAGGCCTTTACGGCCTTCGGCAGGAAGTCGATTTCCTGCGCGTGTACACCTATGCGGATTCGGACTTCAATAGCCGATTCGAGATAGACCGGCTTGCCGCCTACCTGCGCACTGAGACCGAGCTTGGCCCACGCGCACGCCTCACTTTTGGCGTGCGTTTCGAGTCTCACGAATCGGACTATTCGGATTCAGCTAGCGTCAACTTCAATCCGGATGAGAACCTCGTCGGCGGGCGCTTGGCCTTGGACTATGCGATTTCCGATCAAGTGTTCGCTTACGCCAGTCTCTCGCGGGGCTACAAGGCAGGCGGCTTCAACACCGACGGCACACTTGACGCGAGCTTACGTGAGTTTGACGCGGAATACCTCGTCAACTACGAGGTCGGACTCAAGGGCCGGTGGCCAGAGAAGGGACTCGACATGCGCCTCGCCGCATTTCGCATGAATCGAGAGGATGTCCAGATAGACAGCTCAATTGTCCTAGTTCGCGCCGACGGTAGCAGCGAGTTCATAGGCTTCATTGGCAACGCGGCCGAGGGTGTCAATCAAGGCATAGAAGCCGAAGTGAATTGGTTCGCGAGTGAGCGACTTGAATTCGGCGCCAGCCTCGGCGTGCTCGGCAGCGAGTACGAAAACTACATCAATGGCAAGGGCAAGGATCTCGGCGGCCGCGAACAGGCGCACGCGCCAAGCTACCAATACCACCTGGCCGCCAATCTCGGCATTCTTGAGGGCCTTTCCCTGAATCTCACCCTAGAAGGCCGCGACCAGTTCTACTTCTCGGACAGCCACGACACCAAGTCAAGCGCCTACGATCTTTTCCATGCTGCCCTCGTGTGGGAGTGGCGCGAGCTGACCCTGCGTCTATGGGGCCGCAACCTCGGTGATGAGGAGTATTATGTGCGCGGCTTCTTCTTCGGCAACGACCCTCGCGACAACTACCTGGGGCACGCATACACCCAGCTCGGTGAACCACGAAGATGGGGCCTCACGGTATCACAGGAGTTTTGAGAACTGTCTAACTGCGGACTTACCTGTTCCGCGCACAGGTTCTCATTTCTCTCCTATCACCGCGACTCGTCTCAATGTCGTGTCGACGAGGTGCGCTGTCTTCCATCAATCAATGGCTGCGACGTTCATTATCGTCGAGTCAACCCGACAGTAGTGAACCTGTCCGGTTGATCTGACGGTCTTGCGCGCTTAGAACATCGGCGCGTCTAGCGGGCTATTTGCCCTTGTACACCGGCTTGCGCTTTTGCATGAAGGCGAGTGGGCCTTCGCGGGCATCCTCGGTCAGGAATACGGGTCCCGAAATCGTGCTTTCGTGCCGCAATGCGTCGGCTTCAGGGAGACCTAGGCACTCGCGTGCCGATTGACGGATTGCCTTCACAGCCAAGGGCCCGTTTGCGGCGATCTTTGCGGCAATCTCCATGGCTTTGGGGAGCACTTCTTCGGGTGCGACAACGTGATTCAGGAATCCGCAGGCAAGCGCATCGTTCGCGCTCATGAGGTCGCCGGTCAATAGGAGTTCCATCGCCTTGGCGAAACCCACCTGAACGGGCAGCCTGACACTTGAGCCACCTGCCGGAAACAGCGCCCACTTGACCTCTTGCACGCCGAACCTCGCCTT
>CAZNYE010000368.1:0-8719 GCA_964577185.1 uncultured Pseudomonadales bacterium
TCATAGGTTAGTCCTCGGCGGATGCTCGCTCAGAACGCGATGCCGAGCGTCGGGCAACCTTATCGACGCTTAGACGGTCGTGCGGGGGGAGTTCGCAGCCATCATGAGAATTGCTCACTAGTCACTCGAAGGATTGGGATAGAACCAACTGCGACAACCCTGGGAGCCGTCAAAGGGCTGCCAGTTGTCTGGGTCCTGGGCGAGACGGTCAGCCACCACATGAAATACATCTGGATTGATAGCCATGCCTGTATGGCTGGCACGCACTTCAATGTTCTCGACGAGTTCGCCCTCCCCGTCAACGCAGGCTTCCCATGCGGCCACTCCGTCAGTTTTGCTGTAGATGGCGGTGCTCGGCACACCTAAGGGCGTGCGTGGGTCTTCATCACCCATCAGGCGCTTTCGCATCTCCTCGGCGGAGTGCCCAGTCATCGCCTTATACAATTTGGGAATGATCGACAGTGCCGCGTGTTCAACATCCTCGGCCGCGAACGGACTGCCGAGGGTGATTACGCAGCGCACGGCATCCGGAAATCTTCGAGCAATCTGGCGTGCGTAAATGCCGCCCAAGCTCTGGCCGACAAGCGAGATTTTCTCGCCGCTAGTGCGATAGGCTCGATAGAATCGAAGGGCGGCGCCTTCAACCTGTTCCGGCCTGCCGGTGTTCCTGCCATGCAGCCAGGGCAAAGCTTGGTGTCCTAGCCGGGACAGGAATCTGCGCAGCACGAAGGTCGAATCATCGCCCATCAGAAATCCCGGTAGCACCATCACCGGATGACCATCTGTTGGGGTGGCCTGTTGTAATAGCAGGGGCCAAGAAAGGCTTAAGCGGCTGGCTTCAAAGAAAAGCCGGGGGAACTCCCATGCGAAGCTGGTGAGCGATGGGCCGCTTTGGCGCGGCGGGTTCGGCTCAAATGAAGGCGACAATAGAAACCCTCCGAAACCCTCGTCATACTTCTGCCACGCAGTGTGGCGACTTTCCATGCGAAAGTCAACTTGAATTCGACAATTGAATTTGAGCAGTTCTCATTTTGACGTCTGACCTCATCCGCCAAAATGAGCGCTGTTGCACGAATCCCAAGCTTGCCCGACCGCTACGCAGATGCAATCATCCACGCAGGGTCGGGCTTTCCACGAGCTGGGTTCGAACAATTCGAGCCCGGTGGGCTTAGGATGTGGCCTTGCTCGCGGCCGGGCGCTTGGCCTTCGGCTCAGCTTCGGATTCGCTGCGAAATGCCTTGCGAATCCTGGTGTTGCCGTCGTCGAAGACTTCACGGAGCAGCTCGCCTCGTGCCGTGACGGCATCCTGCGTGCTGTTCCAGAGCTTTTCGCCGTACTCACGCTGCAAGCCGATGAATCCTTCGACATCCTTGACTTCGGGGAGCTTGCTTACGAAGTCACGATTGAGCTCCACAAAGCTGTTGAAGTTGTTCGAATCGAAATCGGCAAGCTTGCGAAATCCTTCGGTGTTGAGCTCCATCAGATCGCGTGCGAGCTTTAGCTGTTTTTCTAGTTGGTCCATTTGTACCTCCAAGGTTGGTTGTGAATGTTGGTTTGTGGCAATGCTGCACTGCACACATGTACTATTGTGCGGTACAGCAATCGAAAATTCAACCCCTTCGGCGAAAAAATCTTTTGAATTTCTTTCCTATGACCAAATTTAGTGCCAATTCACGCCATCTCGCGCATTTTCGATGGAGTCTTCAATGGGGACTGGCGTGTCAGAGCCGACAACGCCTGCGCCATACTATCGCATTGCAGCAAAACAGTACAATCGAAGCGAGAGAACGATGCGCCGCGAAGTCGAGTGGTTAATCGCCTCGATCAGTCAATCCGTCCACATCGTAGGTCATCACCACCAGATCGTGCAGGTTGCCCTCTCGGTCTTCCACATAATCCGTGAGCAGCGCTTCGGCAACAAAGCCAAGACGTTGAAAGGCGGCTTGCGCACCACGCTGGTCGGGAGTCATGTTGGCTGACAGTTTCTTCAGGCCGAGTGCCCGGGCGACATCGAATATCCTTGCGCTCAAATGTCGGCCAAGCCCTTGTCCTCGATAGTCGAGACCCACGGTCAAGCGCAATTCGCCCACACGCCGCGTCCAGCGGGCAGGTGTGCGGTCCACCGTAGCGTATCCCGCCATGCGCCCGTCATCGTAGGCGATGATGGAAAGGGTGGTGCCTTCGGCAATATTGTTCAACCAGTGGTCAACAGATTCCGCCTGGGTGATGTCCACGCGCAGAAACAAGAGGTCCTGTTCTGGCAGGGCGCGTGCGAACTCGATGATGGCTTCGCGATCGTTCGCCCCGGCGATTCGTAGCGAGAGGACTTGCTGATCCGTCAGCGCCACCTCCAATGGGTAGTTTGCCAGTACTTGCTCCAAATTGGTGGATTGCGACATGTTGCCTCCGCTCGCGGTCAGTCTTTCGAAGTCTCTGCCGCCTCATCTGCCACTGCCAGAAGCTCACTGAACGCGGCATCGATGTACTCGGCCATCAGCGGTAAATCCGGCATCAGTCGGCGGTCACAGGTGAAGTTGAAATAGATGTTTTGGTTATAGCTGCATATCACGATTCCATAGCCGAGGTTGGCAACCAGCATGAGGAATCCAATGACATCGAGTACCCGGTGCCCGGCGAGATACTGCGTGGTTTGCACACCGGGAACATTGGTGCAGACAAAGTTGAATCCCGGCAGCGATGGCCTCGTACCGCTTGGCCTCGCGGGCATGGGAAAACTGGTGAACAAAGCCGTTGGATCCCAAGGCGTGCCCACCAGCAGCGTTGGTGCCAACGCCACTGGCGGTATGCTCGGCATAGAGTCAAGCAACACATGAATGGCCTGCCCCTCGCGATTGTTTTTGATCTGTTCGGTCTCCCAACGCACTTTTCGCAATCGCTCGCCCATTTCCATGGGTTCGGCACCGAACAAGGGAAAAATGAAGGAGACGCGATTGCCCAAAGTGCCGCGTTCATCTTCGGTGCGCACATTGACCGGGCACATGACGCGCAGATTCTCTCCCTCGATGGCCTCCCCGTGAGTCTTAAGGTAGCGTGCGGCGGCTTCGGTCACGGTTGCGAGCACGACATCGTTGATCGTGCCGCCTAAAATGCTTCGGATGCGACGAAAGTCGCCGAAGGGATACTTGCGCCAGAGGAAATCCCGCTTGAGGCCCACCGTACCGGCGTTCCAAGGCGCCGAAATCACCGGTTCGGACAAGAGTCTCGTCAGGGACTCGGTTGCCCGGCGAATCATTTCATTACGGTCATTACGGTCATTGCGGTCATTGCGGTCATCGCCCGCGCTATTGAAGCCAAACCCCTGAAAGAGGTTGCTCGAAGTCATTGACTGCATGTTTTCGAGCGTCGCTTCATTGGCGAGCTCCAATGGGCTTGGCGCTGGTTCCGGCTCCCAAGGCTCAGGTTCGATCGGCGGCGCATTCTTCTGCAAATCGAACAGCACGAGCGAAATATCCACGCCCGATGCCCCGTCGATCATCGCGTGATGTCCCATCTGCGCCAGTATGGTGCGGTTCTCGACACCTTCAATGACGTGGATTCGCCACAGCGGTCGGTCGCGCGGCAGCAAGGGCTCATGCAATTCCAACGCGGCGGCGATGGCATCATCAAGCGTTGCGCTTGCTTGCAAGCGATGACGCTTGACGTGGTTGGCCAAGTCGAAATCCTGATCATCGACCCACTTTGGGTGCGACAGGTTGAACGGAACAATGGCCAGTCGCTGGCGGTAGCGGGGGACAAGGTGCAGGCGCGAAGCGATGTGATCAAACACCGTTTCAAACGGCACCTCGTCTTCAATGATGGTGAGCACCGTGCCGTGCATGGGGTTGCTGGCGGTTTCTCCGTAGAGAAAGAACGCATCGAGACCGCTTAAGCGCACCGACATCTGAGTGGAACCTGATTGAGACTAGCGGCGACGCGGATCGCTTTCAGCCAGCCCCGTGCCCGCGAGTGATTCGAAAAAGTTTTGCCAGGGCGTCATGCTGCCGGCGATCAACTTGCCGAGAAATTCATCTTGGTGGTCGCTCGAAGTGACACGCTGCGCGAACTGGTCGATGAGTTGCTGCTGGATGCCGGTCACATCGGGCAGTCCCATGAACCGGCGCAATTCCTCCGGGGTCATATCCACTTCAATGTTTACTTTCATGGGGTCAATTCTGTTCGGGGCACATCGGGCGGGTGACATTATGGCAGATGCGGGCGCGTACTGCTGAGCGCGGAGACCGCGTTGGCAGGTTTCTTTGCTCGATGGGGTCCCTGTCGTTGCACTCTTAGGAGTGGTTGAGGGTATACTCGGTATCGTTCAATTCGGCTGTGGCGGTGCGCTATGCGTCTCATGTGCAACTTGGTCGCCGAACAAGACACTCCATGAACAAGCTCAAACTTCCCATCGGCCTTCAGACCTTTCGAGAAGTCGGCGGTGGGGCGTACTACTACGTCGACAAGACAGCATTCATCAGTCGCTTGGTGAATGAGTACAAGCACTGCTTTCTATCGCGGCCGCGGCGATTCGGCAAGAGCCTGTTGTTGGACACGCTGAAGGAACTCTTCGACGGCAACGAGGCACTTTTTCGCGGCCTCGCGATTCACGATCAATGGGATTGGTCGAGGCGCCACCCGGTCGTGAATCTGAGCTTCGGCGGTGGAAATTTCACAGAGGCGGGCCATGCGCAGGCACGACTTATGGAGCAGCTTTCCTCCGCAGAACGCCGCGCCGCCGTCACGACCGACTACACCACTGCCCCGGGCAGGCTTGCGGCATTGCTGGAAGTGCTGCACGAACAAGCAGGGTGTCCCGTCGTGGTGCTGGTCGATGAATACGACAAGCCGATACTCGACGCATTGGACACACCCGAGGTCGCTCGTGCGAACCGTGACTTTTTGCGTGGGTTCTATGCCGTCATCAAGGACAGCGACGCACATGTTCGATTCAGCTTCATCACCGGTGTCAGCAGATTTTCCAAGGTGAACTTATTTTCCGGCCTGAATAACCTGAAGGACATCTCATTGGACCCGACCTACGCGACGATTTGCGGCTATACAGAGGCCGACCTCGATAGGGTGTTCGCGCCGGAATTGGTCGGACTCGATCGCGATAGCGTCCGCGAGTGGTACAACGGATACGGCTGGCTAGGCGAAGAGCGAGTCTACAACCCCTTTGACATCCTCCTACTGTTCGACAGGCGCAGATTCGGGGCATGGTGGTTTGAGACCGGAACGCCGACCTTTCTGGTGGAGATGATATGCCGTCGGAGGATCAGCGCTGCAACCCTGAATGACATGGCGGCTGGGGAGGATCTGCTGTCGAGTTTCGATGTAGACCACATGTCCACCGAGGCCGTGCTGTTCCAGACTGGTTATCTGACCATTACCCATGAATTCAACCGCGGCGGACGGATTAGCTACCGACTAGGCTATCCAAACCGGGAAGTGCGGCAGAGCCTGAACGAGCAACTGCTGCGCCATCTGGTGCAAAGTGCTTCGCAGCAAGAGCGCAACAGTGACCGTCTGTACGATCTGCTTCAAGCCAACGACTTCCCCGGTATCAAGAGCGTCGTGCATGCGTTTTTCGCGAGCATCCCCTACGAGTGGTACACGGGCAACGAAATCGCCCGCTACGAAGGCTATTATGCAAGTGTGTTCTACGCCTACTTTGCTTCGCTGGGGATCGACATCCTAGTCGAGGACAGCACCAATCACGGTCGAATCGACATGACCGTGCGATTCAACGGGAACATCTACATCTTCGAGTTCAAGGTGGTGGAACTCGGCGGCGAAGGATCTGCGATGGCGCAGCTCAAAAGCAAGGGCTACGCGGAAAAGTATTTGTCCTCGGGTGAACCGGTGCATCTGATCGGCATCGAATTCAGCCGGCAGACGCGCAATGTGGTCGCCTTCAATGTTGAGAGGGCATGAGAGATTTCTACGAGCGTGGTGCGAACCCTGTTTCGTTCCCATCAGAGTTCGCTAGATATCGGATGGCCGCTGAGATCTGCGGACTCGGGCGGAGTATCCTTGGTCAACTCATGGATAATGACGAGATGCCGTTTTGTTGACCGGTTGATGAATTCGGAGACAAGCCTATGCACGAACTGAAGAAATACCCGAATCGGCGGCTCTACAACACGACCGAGAGTCGCTATGTCACCATTGAAGACGTGCGCAAGGTGATCATGGGCGGTGAGAGCATCCACGTCGTCGATGTCAGGGACGACAGCGACATCACGCGTTCGGTGTTGCTGCAAATACTTGCCGAGCAAGAAACCGAGGGACACGAAAGCGTGCTGACCAACCGCGTGATCGAGCAGCTCATACGCTTCTATGGAGAGCGCATGGGCGGTGTTGTTGGGCGCTACATTGAGCAGAGCGTGGTGGCGTTCATGGATCATCAGGACCAGTGGCGCAGCCATCTCAAGCAGCTCAATGACATGAATCCGCTCAATCTGATGCGCCAAGCCCTGGACACGCGATGGCCGCCGATGGGACGGGGCGCGGAGGAGGAGGCGGCGAGGGAGCCCGAAAGTGAACCTGCACCTCTTGGTGACCCGAACGTTCCGGATTCGCGCCCCCGCTAAATCGGGTCAAGAACCATCGACATCGAAGTACACGGTCTCGACGAAATTGAACTGCTCGATGTTGCGGGCTCGGTCCAACAGGGTGATTTCCGCGACACCCCAAGTGCCCGGTACTGACCCCGCAGGCAGGAACAGAACCTGTTCCAAATCCTGCCATTGGGTCGGGTCGCCAGGCGGATAGAGATCGTCGCCGCCGTCGTCCGGATAGATCCAATGGTAATGATTGCCGCCCTGCGGGTCGCGCAGCACCACCCCCCCCAAGTACACGCCCGAGATGTCGTCGCGGTAGCGCAGGCGTATGGTCACCTCCGTCTCGCCGTTCGGCGCCTCGGGGTTGGTGGGCACGGCGCTCACCGATATCCGGTTGATATCGAGCTCTGGAGGTGACGTGTCCGGGTTGGTCGTCTTGAGTTCGATGGTCGCCGGCGGCTCGTCGGCATCGTCACCGGTGAACTTGGTACTGCCTTGATTTCTTGCCGTGTCCCACATAACAATACGGTTCACCGAGTAGGTCCCTGAGTGCATGTAGTTCGGCATCAAGAACTGAACGGTGCAGGCATCGCCCAGGGCGCTCGGGTCGCCGTACGCCTCGTAAGAGTAGGTGTCCTCCTCATCGACATTGATCGCCGCGAAGCAGCCACCGCGTTGTATCGCCTTGTCCTCATCCACCAGCCAGTCCACCTGGAGCACCTGCACGGTGTCGTCCTCCTCCCACAGGTGTTTGGATATAGACAGGGACTCCGCCACATACGCCGGCGGGGTGTAGTCCTCAAGCGGATTGTTGACGTACATCCGCCAGCCGAAATCGCTGGTGCGCTGATATCGGTCGTTGCGGGACTGATCGAGCAAGGTGAACTGTTTCGGCAGCCAGTAGCCAGCCTTCAAATGCTTGTTGAAAACGAATTCGCCACGCAGCAGTGTTGAGGGGGGAGCCCCCTCTTCTGGTTCGCCGTATTCGTTGAGGGGGTACAAACTCAGGTCTATGTGAGTGCCGACCGAACTGGTGACTCTGGTCCAGGCCTCGGATGCCCCCTCGAGCGCGCTGTCGAGCGCATGCAGTTCGATTTCCACCGTCACCCGCTTGTCCTCCGTCGGCGCCCCGGCGACCGTGATGTCGACGCGCCGGATCTTGCCCGGATACACGTAGTCCGGGTACAGGTTGTAGACTTCGAACGTCAGGTCCTCGCGGATCAGCGCCAGGTAGATGTCGCCCTGCATGATCCGGTCGCGGACGAACTCGTACTTGGCCTGCGAGCGCGCCCGCAGCCTGTCCGGGTTGATGATGAAGAAGGAGATGGTCTCCGCCATGTCCTCGTTGGGGTTCTTGGCGTGCGCGTAGGCCGAGACGAACTCGGTGGTCTTGGTGGTCGACCAGCCGCTTGACGTGTCCGGGTCCTGGTACCAGCCGCCGAGTTCGATCCAGTCCGCCTTCAGCTGGTCGTCAAATAGATGCGCCCACAGGAAGTGCGCCTTCTCGTGCAGGATCAGGCGGTGCATGTAGTCCTCGGTCCGCTGCTTGAACGCGGACTCCATGAACTCGACATACTCGGAGGACGGCCAGGCGACGGCTGGTGCCAGCGGATACAGCGGGTGGTCAAGCCCGTTCAGTCGCCGCACCAGGTAGCGCATGCCATTCAGCTTGTGCATGCCGGCGGGCATCTCCTCGAGCATGTTGATCAGCAGCAGGATCTCCTCGGCGTGGAAGCGCTGGAAGTTGGCCGCGTGCTCGTGGCCGGTCGGCGCCGTGAGCGCCGGGTAGTCTCGGATTCTTGTGGTGATGCCGAAGCGCTCTTGGAATATCCTCTCGTAGGCGGGTTCGTCGCGGCCCTCGTCGGTCACGAAGCGCACCGCCGCGTGGTGCAGGCGCTTGGAGAACCACACACCGCGCTTGCCATCGACGGTCGCGACGCGCGGTGTCGCGTTCACGAACGCGGCCTTCGACAGCGTCACCTCGCGCGTGCCGTCGTCGTGGGTCATGATTTCGGCATCCTTGTTGATGAGGTCGTCGGTCAGGCGCCAGGTACTCGCTGGAAGCTGGCGGTTGTGGCTGGGATCCTGCTCGTGCTGTGGGATCGAAGACATGATGTCGAGCAGCCTGAAGGCGTGCTCCTGCGACCAGCCTTCGCCCG
>CAZNYE010000369.1:0-6391 GCA_964577185.1 uncultured Pseudomonadales bacterium
GAGGCGGGACTTCCCAAGGGCTTTGCCTTCGCGGGCAACTAAGAGCATCATCACGCAATTCCACCGGACACCATGATGATTCGCTACTCCGCGCTCGCACTTCAGATCACCTGCCAAGCCGTAAACGGTTGTCAAAGTCAGGAGGAAGCTAGGGCGCGCATATTCTCTTCAATAGAGCGAGTCGCACGTCAAGTGGCTGCGAGCAGAGCATTCATTGGGCCTGCACTCAAGCTGGTTGTCCTTCCTGAGTATTTTCTGACAAGCTATCCGCAAGGTGAGACCATCGAATATTGGCGGCAAATCGGCTGCATCGACCCGGACGGACCGGAACACGAAGCCCTCGCCTCGGTCGCCTCCGATCAGGGCGTGTACTTGTCCGGAAACGTCTACGAAACCGACCCCCACTTTCCGAGCCTGTACTTCCAGACCAGCTTTATATTGGCAGACACAGGAAACCTATTGCTTCGTTATAGGCGTCTGATCTCCATGTTCGCGCCAACCCCATACGATGTCCTCGATAGATACCTTGAGGTCTATGGTGAGGACAGCCTCTTCCCTGTTGTAGACACGCCCATGGGTCGGATGGGAACCATAGCCTCCGAGGAGATACTCTTCCCTGAACTCACGCGCGCCCTTGCGCTACGGGGAGCGGAAGTCATTTGCCATTCCTCGTCGGAGATTTCGAGCCCGATGCTCACGGCCAAGAACGCCGCCAAGGTGTCCCGCGCCGCTGAGAATCATCTTTATGTGGTGTCCGCGAATTCGGCGGGCATCGAAGGCATCGACCTACCCAATCGTTCCGTGGACCGAGGCTCCAAGATTGTCGATTACCAGGGCCGAGTACTCGCCGAGGCTTCGACCGGCGAATCCATCGCCGCACACGCTGACTTGCATCTCGATGCGCTGCGCGACTTTCGACGCCGGCCGGGCCTCTTTAATGTTTTTTCTCGTCAACGCCTCGCGCTGATCGGACCCGCGTTTGGCGATGTCGAATTCTATCCAGCGAATAGCATGCTGGCTGACGACGGCCGAGTGGTAACACCTGAACGAGCGCATTTTCTCTCCACCCAGCAAAAGGTCATCGATGCGCTTGCAGAGAAAGGGCTGATTCAGGGCAGCTCTCGCGCTGAGCCCTAGAGTTCGACTTTGCCACTCGGGATGCAGTTGACCAATTCACGCGGTCTTCTCGCTCCAGAAAATCCGGTAGAGGGATGTGGTCTAACATAGACTCTACTGTGCGAGCTAAGAGTTTCGCGAATCCCTAGATATCCGAATTGGCCGGGGATCAACTTTCAATGGCAAGATTATCCTCAAGCATGTAGAGTGCTAGCAGAGTTCCTAAGTGGTTTCTTCTTGAAGAACGGTAGCCAAAATCAACTTGCCGTGAGCCTGTTCTCCGGTGCGGGAGGCATGGATATCGGTGTTGAACGGGCGGGATTCCAAAACATTTGTGCGATTGAACAAGATCTTCATTGTGTAGCTACGTTAAGGCACAACGCATCCGCAAGAATCGTCTCGCACACAGATATTCGATCTGTTTCCCCAGAAGAGATTCTTGAGCGATTTGCTTTGGTTCCGGGTGATCTTTGTCTATTGCATGGAGGTCCTCCTTGTCAGCCATTTAGCCAAATAGGAAAACGTCGCGGAATCGCGGACCCGAGGGGCCTACTTATTTTCGAAATGGTCAGATTTGCCCAGGCATTAAGGCCAAGGGCCGTACTGATTGAACAAGTCCCAAGCTTTTTGGGTGCGACCATGGGCGAAGGTAAGCGGGTCGTTGGAGAACTCCATCGGCAATTTGAAGCACTTGGATACGAATTGCACGTCGAACTGCTGGATGCGCAAAGTGTGGAGCTGCCTCAGATTCGCAAGAGAGTGTTTCTTGTGGCGGTGCCCAAGGGAAGCTCGTTCACCTTCGGAGACATGGTGCCGAAGCGCAAGAGCACTGTAGGTGAGGCGTTCGAGGACCTGCCTGCGCCCTCATTAAAAGGCGAGCCTCCTGATGTGCCAAATCACATAGACATCACGCCTTCCAGAGACCGCGAACGTATTGCTTACGTTTCCGAGGGGTCTTGGTTGTCAAAATCACCTGACGTCCCTCCAGAAGTGTTGTGTAGGCTAACGCGCAAAGACACCACGAAGTTTCGCCGCCTACATCGCGACAACCCTTCCCCTACGCTACGGTGCGGTGAGCCGTTTTATCATCCAACTGACAACCGTTACATAACGCCCCGGGAAGCGGCTCGACTACAAGGTTTTCCAGATGAGCATGTCCTGCTTGGCCCACTTCGTGGCCGCACCGGCTCGGTAAAAAACCTTGATCAGCACCGACAAGTTGCCAATGCAGTGCCTCCACCCCTTGCCGAATCGGTGGCGAAAAGAATACAAGAATCGCTGTGTCAAGCTTAGTAGCCGAGCTCTACGGACACCGTCTAAGGCAAAAGGGACAGCTCTCCGGCAGGTCTCTGGATGCCATATGTCCGTTTTCGACACTGCAGTGCGATGGCGGCGGCAATCGCGACATGGCCCGCATACCAAGTTCGGACGAACAGTTGGCCCCGCTTTTCACCTACAGTGTGAGCGAACACACAAAGGGTTATTTTCCATGCGGAGTCTGTTCTGTTGAGCAAGCTGCAAAGGGAGCGATCTGGGCAATATGTCCCAGAAGATTATTGACTTTCGGTAAGAGTGTATTCAGCACGAGGCACCGCGACCTGGCGGTCAGGATACTCAAACTTGCTGGGTTCCAAAGTGGTCAGCCGGTAGATGTGTGGTCGGAAATCTCTCTGAGTGAGCGCTCAAAGGAGGGCAAGACGTTCAAGTATCGGCTTGACTATGTGCTACGGGGCCATTTGGACGATTCTCCGCCTGTGATCGTCGAAGTGATGACCTGTTCAACCTCGGGTGGCAACAAACAGAAAGGGACAAACATCTCGGCTGCCTTCCGGCGCGCAGTTCTTTATGCACATGGAAACGTAGATGAACAGCCAAGAGCTCCGGGCGTAAACGTGCGACAAGTTTGGGCGCGAATGGCCTCGCAAATGATCGCGAAGTCCCAAGCAGCATTGAGTTGGGGTGGTAGCACCATATGGGTAGTGCAAGACGAATTGGCGCATTACATTGACCACCAGACCGCGCTCCCTCTCGCTCAGTTGAGGGCCTTGGATTGGACACCCGGCGAAGTAAACATGGTGGTTTCCGATTTGGGCGAGAAACATGAACTTTACTCCGGACCCGTTCGTCCCACACACGCTTCGACACCTTGCTGGATGGACATCTTGGGTGCAGCACACATCCCCAAGCTAGAATCTGTCGAGAAAAAGCTTGAACAAAAGCCACCGATTGCCAATCTCGTAGTACCGTGATCAGCCGACTGCCAGAGGTGTAAGAGGCATCCCGCCACTGGCTGCAATCTTCGCTATTGGGCCCAAGGCTGACATCTTTGCAGGAGCAAAGATGCACGGCGCAGCCGCCCGAAGGGTCGGGCACACGGATGTGCCCGATGACTTCCTGTCAGCCCTTGAGCACCTCGCGGAGCAGTGCTCCGCGAGGTGCTCACCCCAAATACTCCTCGGCACTCAGATTCATGCGGTAGTGGAATCGGTCGGGGTGGTATTGGCAATGCAATAGGTCAATAAGCACGCCTTCTTCATTGTAGGAATGACGCACCAGTGTAAGCACGGGATCGCCTGCATGCAGCTCCAAGAGTTCAGCGACCAAGGGGCTTGCTGAAGCCGCGCTCAAAAACTGTTCTATGTGGCTAATTCGGTGTCCGTTCTCAGCCATGATGTCGAATCGCTGGCGTTTCTCTATTTCACTCGCGGTATATCCCTTGTCGATCCCACAGGTCCAGCTTTCGTAGTAGGCGAAGGGCACATCCTGCTGGTCATAGCGTACCCGCGTAACGTAATGCACCTTATCCTGTTCCGATATGCCGAGTTCGGCGCGAATATTCGGAGGAGGCTCCCGATGCGCTATGTGCAGCACCTTCACGCGGGTTTCGCGGGACATGCCCGCGAGCCGTTGGAGCATGCCGACCAAAGGGGCATCCAAGTCGGCTTTCGGTGCTTCATACACCACGCTGCTGCGTTTGCCTCTTCTACGGGCGATGAGACCCTCGCTAGCGAGCAGGTCCATTCCACGTTTTGCGGTGATGCGCGACACATTGAACCCCTCCGAGAGTTCCGCTTCCGTCGGAAGCTGCGCGCCTTCGGCAAGCGACCCGGACAGTATCCGTTGCTTGAGCAATCCGTAAAGTTGATGGTAGAGGGGGATGGGCCCGTCGGCTCTCAAGGAGCCGAGTTCCGCGGGCGTAAAGATACTATCCAGAATGCTCATCGCTCATCCTCCAGTAGCCTGTACAAATGCCGATGTGCCGACTGAGACCTTATCAGGTCGAGCAGCATTCGTGTGAGTCGGGCAGGGTTGGGCATGATTCGATCAGGCCCCAGGTATTGTGCCCTTAGCCAGTACCAACCGCGCCATAGATGTTCGCCTCCCTGCAGGCTCACGAGCTCGGGTGGCGCTTTCAATTCATTCTTGCCTACACTTGCGGGAATATTCACTGCCCCCGATTTCGCTGCCAGTATGCTCGCGAGTCGTACTGAACCTCCTTCCCCCTTGACGGTAACCTCTTGCATAGCGCAAGCCTCGGCCACACTTTCGAGCGCCTCAGCGCAGGCTTGGAGATACTCCGATGCCTCCTCCATCTGAGGACAATCGGACTCTCCATGGCCCGGCAAGTCGACAACGACCAGGTCGCTTCCATCGAGCTCAGAATTCAAGCTGTCAATCGAGGCACCCGGCGCATGCAGCAGGATTTTCCTCGGAGTGTCTCCCTTCACTCGAAATCGCACCTGCCCAAAGCGAGTTTCGACGTAGCGAATCTGGGAGCCGTTGCACGAACTGCGCGAGCGCAAAACGACCGGCTCACCTAGCACGCGAGGGAGCTCCGCTTCAATGCGGCGAAGGCGTGCCTCCATCCCCTCATCGCAGTGCGCCATGCGCGTGTTATCTCGCCAGGCATAGCGATCAAATCGGTCTGTATAGGTCTTGAGAATGCTCGACTTCCATCGAATGATCGAAACCGGAACAGAAATGGCCTGAACTCGCTCGGCGCGTTCATTGCGAAAGGCTGCGCGATAGGCTTTTTCATAGCCTGGCCCAGCCTGCAAGTATCCGAGCGCAGTCATGTTCATCACCTCGGGCGACGCGGGCTCTGAGGAGATGCGGTTGCTTTCTTCCTTGAGGTGCCAGGGAAAGAAGAGCGTGGAATCATGCGCAACCTGCCAGACCCGCGCCAAGTGGCTCCCGTCTTCACAAGGCGTCACGTCTGGGAAGTAGCCATGCATGATGCGTTCGCACTCTGTTTCAGTGAAATCCGCGGCGTTATCGAGAATCACGCCCGTGACCCGCTGGGCATCGGCCTTGGCAAGCTCTATGGCGATTTGAGCACCGGTGGCCGACCCATAAAGCGCGTAGCTCGTGAGTCCAAGCGCGTCACACAAGGCGCGCATGGCTTCGACATAGGGCACCAGGTCGCGTACTTCTCCCGGAATCGCTTTCGACCTGCCATAGCCCGGCGTATCAGGAGCGATCGCCGTGACTTGGTTTGCGAACCTTTGCATGTGCGGCACCATGAACGCCGAACTCAAAGGCGAGGGGTGCAGCATGAGGAGGGCGGGTCCTTGTCCAAGCACCCGATAGTGCAAGTCTATCTCGTCGCTCGCGAGCCTGAGACGAACAACTGATTTCTTGGGGGAAGGGATCATTCGAGACCCAGAGAGCCCGGGTTGATGCGTCCCTCAGGGTCGAGCAATCGCTTGAGGCCCTTGAGGACTGCTCGCGGCGTATCCCGCAGTCCTCGCTGAAAAGGATAGGTTCGTCCGATTTGCAGGTGCAGGGCGCCCTCGCGCGAGAAGAGATTGACGACTTCCGTGCGCAGTCGCATGACGTGTGCCCGGGCATCCTCATTGCGAGGATAGTCATTCACCCGACTGAGCAAGGCGTCATCGACGGTATGCCTGTGGAGGGCATTGAGCTCGTCCGGCCAATAGAAGACCGGCTCGATTACGAAACAGCTACTTCCCACGTAGGTGAACATATAGCCGTGCAGTATGCCGTGCGCCTGCATCACGCCGGCATTGCTTGCAAACAAGGCTTCGAGCAGCTCGAGGGTGGCGCGCGCCTTCGAATGCGGCACAAGCCCATGGACGGGCAGCCAGCGTTCCCCGCTCGGGCCAATCATGCTATTCAAAGGCGGAAAGGGAACGGCGCGTGAGATCTTCGGAATGCTGTTCTCAATCTCCCTGCCGCCGGCCGCCACACAGATTTCCCGAATCCGCTGGCCCGCCTCATCGGCAGCGGCCTGGGTCGCCTCCTCGACCGTGAA
>CAZNYE010000370.1:0-1968 GCA_964577185.1 uncultured Pseudomonadales bacterium
CCCCCGTAGTGTGTCCAACCTCGGCCAACAATCACACTCTCGACAGGGCGTTCGGTCAATGTCGCTGTGCCCCGGATATCTAGCCCATTGGCACCACCGAGAACCCAGATTAACGATCCAGCGAGAATGGAGGCCACAGCCACGCCGCCAAATGCCAGCGCCGCCGAAAGCATCAGCCATTTTCCTGTTCTCATAGTGAATCCAATGCCCCCAGTGGGCGCTTCAATATGCAGACTAGGTGACTCCTCTCGTCCGAGAATCGGAGGAACCCTGGTTTACCCGTCTTCCTCAAGGGTTTCCATGAGATCCCTGAAGCTCTCTCGGTTCCTGCCATTCAAGGACATGAGCGCCTTGTGTACATCAATGACATACCGCCGTAGCTCGTCTTCATTGCCCGTCTTGGATTGCGTACGGTCAACTAGATCAACTTCATCCAGATCTTTGACAGGATGCTCAATCAACTGAAAGACCTCGTGAAAGCCCATGGTCTTCAGCACTCTGGTGATGTCCGGATTGGTCGAGACCAGTGTCGGAAAGCGCCCGAGCAATCTCTCCGTGGTGATCGAAAGCTTGGCCAAGGAACCTAGCGAGGTGCTGTCTATGCTCTCGGTCTCGCTCAAATCAATGATGATCGATGTGCATTTTCCGCTCGCCAAGAGATCCTCAAAGTAGCTATCCATGCCCGTGCTTATACCGAGGCGCACATCTCCCACACAGCGAACGAGAAAGACGCCCTTCTGGCCGCCGGCAAGAATCTTCCCGGTCATGACGCCGCCCGCCTGCGCAGACTCAAGAAGGACACGTCATCCCGGTATTGCACACTGTCGTCAAATTCCAGGACTTCCCAAATCTTCTTGCCCTTGGTTCGGCATTTCTCAGCGGCACCTATAAGCGCCGCCTCCTTGTTGGACAGCGGTTGGCGTCCCATGAGTTCCAATACGCCGTCTGAGAAGAGGAGAATCTGAACATTCTTGGATGCTTCCAATCCATAGCTCTCGCTCTTGTAATAGGCATCCTGAAACAAGCCCAGCGGCCGCCCGGTCTGCTCCAGAAATCGTGTCTCTGCGCCTGAAGCCAACAATGCGGTTGGAAAATGTCCCGCATTGGCGTAGTGAAGACGTCTGCGCGAAGTATCCACGACGCCAATATGCATGGTGACGTGCTTGCTTATGCGGCTGATGTCATTGAGCATCAGGTCCTGGTTGAGGGCAGCCAGCACACAGGAAGGGTCCTCGACAACCGCTTCGCACTCGGTTCTAGCAAGACGACGAACGAAATCCTTGATCATCACCGTCACGAACGCAGAGGAAGCGCCATGGCCGGAAACATCGGCCATGTAGAAGCAGAAGCAGTCGTCGTCGAGCCGGAAGTAGTCGATAAAGTCGCCGGAGAGCATGAGTGACGGCACCACTCGATGCTGCAGATGCCAGGGACCTATATCAAAGGGCGTGGTCGGCAGCAGCCTACGCTGAATATAGCGGCCCGATTCCTGGTCACGTTCGATTTCTTCAAGGTGTCGCTTGAGTTCACCGCTTTCAAATTCGTCCGCCTCGAAACGCGCCAGGAGGGCGCGGATTTGCGTTTGCGCCTCATCAAATCCCTTCGCGCACTCGATCACATCTCGCACCCCCAAACGCATGGCGTCCACCATCGTGCGTCGGGTGGGAAGCGCGTTACGGCATACCAGCGCGAGGTGACTGGCCTGGCATTCCGTCTGCAATTGCTTCAAGGTATCGATCGCATCCACGCCGCCATTGACGCAATCAACCATCACCAGAGAACGCCTATGGCCTTCGACCCAATCCACCAGCTCGTCAATAATGAAGAAAGTCTCAACTGGGAGTCCATGTTCTCGCAAGTCTTCAGCGAATCCGAATTCCTTCGACCCGGCACCATGATAGAGGGCAAGCGTCACCGACATCGCCCATCTCCCCTATGAATCCTATGCGAAATCGGTAGGATTCCCTT
>CAZNYE010000371.1:0-5846 GCA_964577185.1 uncultured Pseudomonadales bacterium
TCTGGTGGCGCGCTTGACGGTAAATCCAGTGATTTCGCCTAGCGGGCGCCCATCGCGATCATAGAAACGCAGGTCACCGCTGATGGCTTCCGGCACCTCTTGACCTTCGCCACGCGCATCTTCGGCCCCTTGGGGGCTCGTCAATTGCGCGTGGCATCTCACCCTTGAAGGGAAGGCCGAGTGAATCGAAAACCCTTCCCAGCCAAAAGGAATATAGGTGGCCGAGTCCCCAATACCCGCCGAGGTGCGCGCCGCCGAAAGCACCTGAAAGCCGCCGTCCAAGAGCAGGGGGGGCACGTCAATGCCCGTTGCCAGTTCTTCGCCGATGTTGATCTCGGCAATCGCCTGACCGCCATCCGCCCAAATTCGCTTCAATGTACGAAAGCTGGGACCGAGATGAATATTGGCAGCGGCCTTGGATTGATAGTATTCGCCGACATCGATTTCAGACCATTTCTCTATGTGTTTGGCGAGGTCTACAGCGCGTGGGCGTTCGAGACACTCCGCGTTCTGAGACAGTGCGCCAGCGGCGTGCTGTGTCCATGCGTCTTCACCCTCGCCCTTGCTGAATATCTCGAACGCACGCACGCCGTCCGAGTCAGGCGCGCCCAAGCTCATTTGCACGAGACGGGGCTCGTCTTCATCCGCCTGCTCGAAGACCATCGCATTGTGGAGCTGAAACTCCTGCACCGTCGCACCTGTTGCCTGACCAACTGCAGCGATCGCCATAGAACCGAAAAAGGCACCCGGCATGAGCAGGTGATCGAACACCCGATGGTCCTTGAGCCACGCCGGATCGGAGACGAACACCTGGTTTTCAAACAGGGTGTCTCCCCTCGCGGTCTCATGCCTTGTACCAAGCAGTGGGTGGTCGCTCGGCCTTGATCTGCGCGTCACCGCTTCAACCCAGTGCCTGCGGCGCTGAAACGCATATCCGGGAATAAGTATCTTGCGCCTCTGCTCAAGGGCAAAGAGCCCACGGAAATCCACATCGAGGCCCTGAATGTAGGCTTCCGACAGGCACTCAAAAAAGCCCCCATCCGCAGGCAGTTCCGGGCGGTCCTCGCGCGGCATGCTTAAGCTGGAGAACACCCTCAGTTCCTGCGCTGAATCTTCAGGCCAGGCGAGCTGTGCCATGGGACCCAGAACAGAACCGGGGCCTATCTCAAGAACCGCATCAACACCCTGTGTGGAGAGCGTCTGAACCGATTTCCGGTAGGCCACACCCTGACGCGCATGAACTCGCCAATAGTCGCTATCCAGCCGGTCGCCAGAGGGTACGAGCTGACCATTGATGTTGCTCACCAAGTCTACGGTCGGCGGCGATATATCAAGCCTGTCAACCACTTTGGCAAGGTCATCGAGTATTGGTTCTACCAAGGCGCTGTGGTACGCAGGACTCTTTTTCAATCGGCGCACCCTGACCCCTTCCTTCTCCAAGTCATCGAGCAGTGGCTCAAGAGCCTGCGCAAGCCCACTTAAGACCTGATGCGCACCATTGAGAGCCGCAAGGCTTACGCCAACGCCCCCGAGCTTGGCGTTGTAGTCCGCGATCATTTCTTGCGCTTCGGACTCGGTGACAAACACTGCCGCCATGGCGCCCGGCCCAGGCAATTGGCTCATCAGCCGACCCCGCGCTGCCGCGAACCTCAGACCATCTTCAAGACTCCACACGCCGGCCGTGCGTGCGGCCGCAATCTCGCCGAGACTGTGTCCGAGAACAACCTGCGGCCGTGCGCCAAGACTCCCCCAGAGATCGGTAAGACCGCACTGCAATGCATAGATCGCGGGCTGAACCCAGGTCGGAACTTCGAGATCGGCCTGGGTCTCTGGCGAGCCGAACATGCGGGCAATGAGGGATTCGTTGCGATCTTCCAATATGGCCTGTTCGCAGAGATCGATCGTGCGCTTGAATACAGGCTCGCTTTCATAGAGGGCTTTGCCCATACCAAACCATTGGCTGCCCTGACCGGTATAGGCGAAGGCAAGCCTTCGCACAGAGGTAGCCGCAACGCTGGATTCGGTGGATTGAATCGCCTCTAGCTGCTCAAGCAAGGACTCGGTGTCTGTGAATACCAAGCCAGACCTGTGACCAAAGTGACTACGGCCAACGCTTGCCGTGAAACAAAAGTCCAATAGGGCTTCCTGCCAATCACTCCGAGCTCGCTTGGACTCCTCAAGATTCTCCTGCAACCAAGCGTGGTAGCGCTTTGCAATTTCTTGCAAGCCACCAGGGGTTTTCGCGGAGATTGGCAACAGCCGCTTCACGCGCCGCGTGTGTTCGAGCGCCACAGCCTGGACTGACGAGGGGTCTTCCAGAACTGGTTGGACGGCGATCACAGGCCCCGCAGTGGCTTCCATGTTGGCGAAGGTCGCGCTCTTCTCAGGAATGTCGCCGTATCCCTCCAAGAGCACATGCGCATTGGTACCGGAAAAGCCGAAGGAGTTGATCCCCGCGTATCGTGGTTTCCCCTGCTTGACCGGCCATGGCCGTGCCTCCGACACAACCTCGACAGGAAGCCTCTCCCAATCGATTGCAGGATTTGGGGTCTCGAAATTAAGATGTTTGGGAATCAGGCCCATGCGCAGCGCGAGGGCGGCCTTGATCACACCCGCAACGCCCGCTGCGGGCTCGAGATGGCCCATGTTGGTCTTGACCGAGCCAATGAGCAGAGGGGTGTTTTCGTCCCTGCCCTTTCCATAGACCTCGGCCGCGGCGTTGATCTCAATCGGATCCCCAACCGGCGTGCCGGTTCCGTGCGCTTCCAAATAGTCGATATCTGAGGCCGGAACGCCGGCGAGGAGAAGAGCTTGCTCGATCACAGCCTTCTGCGCGCTGCCCCTCGGCACCGTCAAACCCTCGCTGGTGCCATCTTGATTGATCGCGGTGGAGGCCACCACTGCCCAAATATGGTCGCCGTCGATGAGCGCGTCCGCGAGTCGCTTGAGCACAACCATGCCGCAGCCCTCACCTCGAACATAGCCGTTTGCGCGCGCATCAAAAGTCTTGCAGGTTCCGTCTGGAGACAACATGCCGGCATTCGCCCGAAGCTCGGTCAGCTTGCCAGAGAGCACAAGCTGCACCCCTCCGGCCAAGCCTATGTCGGTTTCGCCACGCCTCAAGGCGGCAACCGCCTGGTGAATGGCGACAAGCGAAGAGGAACAGGCCGTGTCCAGCGTCATGGCGGGCCCTTCAAAACCGAGCGCATAGGAAACCCGTCCAATGGCGGTGTTAAGGGAGGTACCGGTAATGGTGTAGAGGCTTGCGGCGGCTTGCGAGGTGTCGGCGCCGCCGAGAATGAGGTATCTGTAGTCGTTGTTGCTCATCCCCGCGTAGACAGAGGCTGAGCTACCGCGCAACGTTTGAGGATCTATGCCAGCGTTCTCCAAGGCTTGCCAGCTTGTTTCCAGCATCATCCTTTGTTGCGGGTCGAGGAATTCAGCTTCCGAAGGCGAGATACGAAAGAACTCGGCGTCAAATTGATCTATGTCGGTCAGGAAAGCACCGAATCGACAGGCGTCCAGACAGGCCGCGGTGTCTTCATAGAGTTCTCCAACGCGCCCCATCTTCGCACCAGCAGGACACTCACTCGTGCAATCCTTGCCATCCAAGAGGTTTTGCCAAAAGGTCTTAAGATCGCTGGCACCGGGAAAGCGACACGCCATGCCGACTATGGCGATGGAGTCGGATGCACCGATGCCCTTGTTTGAACGCGACTTCATCCCGCTACGCCAACCTGAATTACGTTCCCGCCGACATTCTTCCCGATACACTATAGAAATTCAAAGGAGGCGGCTATGGGCTTACGGGAAGAACTTAGGAGCAAGTCCCAACAGCTCGACGTTTCGGCCGGACTGCTGGTCGGCCTCGTGCGAAGCCTCACCCTTGGAGTGTCCCTGCTTGCGCTCGCGAGCATCGTGTTCACCGGCGATCTCTCCGCTTATCTATTGCAGGGTGCTGGCATGTTCTTTGTTGGCACGGCGGTGCTCTGCCTGTTTCTTGCCGTTTTCGGAAAGTTCCCGGCACCGGTGGCGACCACCCCGATTCCCGTCGCCCTGGTCATGATCCTTGCCGCCGAGAATATCCCGCTAGAAGGTCAGGCGCTCTACGTCACCTATGCCTTGGTCATTATCGGCTGCGCCCTACTAACGGGCATGCTGTTCTACGCCATAGGTTATTTTCGGCTCGCCAATTTCTTTCGCTTTGTGCCTTTCAACGTGGCTGCGGGCGCACTGGCTGGGTCGGGTGTGCTGATTCTGCTCATGGCACTCCGACTTGCGGGGCTTTCATTTGATCGAGCGTCTTGGCCAAGCCTCTTGGAGGCGGTGACTCTCTGGAAGTGGGTTGCGAGCCTTGGGCTGGGTCTGCTACTCATCGTGCTCACCAGGATTTGGCGTAGGTTCTGGTTGCTGCCGCTCGTCTTCCTGGTCTTCTGCATCCTGTTTCACGCGGTTCTCCACTATCTTGATTTTTCCATGGATGCGGCCATCGGCGCCGGACTCTTCATGAACGTGAGTTCGGAAGCTTCCCTTTGGCCCGCCGTTTCGTTCCAATATTTCGAACTGGCGCACTGGCAACTCATAGCTTCCCAAGGACTGAATGCAATCATCCTCTTCCTTGTTCTCGTGATCCTCACGGTGGTGAGCTTCTCACAGCTTGAGCTTGGCGCGAGCATGGAGTTCGACTGGAACCGTGAATTTAAGAGACACGGTGTAGCGAATCTACTTTCGGGATTTGGAGGCGGAGTGCCCGGCGCGACCGTCGCCTCGGCGACATTACCGAATATTGCCCTGCAAGCGAACACGCCAGTGACCAGTGTCGTCATCGCGTTTGTGCTTCTTCTGTTCGTCTTCTTCGGCGAAGGCCTGCTGCGTCTGGTTCCGCTTCCGGCGACCAGCGGATTTCTAATCTCGGTTTCCGTGCCGCTTATTTCGGATTGGCTGCTGAAAAGCCGCCAGCGTCTGGATACGCCGGAGTACCTCATGCTCGTGGGTATTTGCGTAACCATAGTGTTGGTGGGTTTTCTCGAAGCGATTGCGTTAGGCATAGTCTTGAGCCTCGTGTTTTTCGCCGTGCGTATGAGCCAGGTGCGCGTGATCGAAAGCGAGTACACGATGCAAGAACGAAGAAGCCGACGCTCAAGGAGTATTCCCGACCAGGTTGTTCTCAAGGCGCTCGGAAACCGAGTAAGGGTCTATCACCTTCGCGGCTATCTGTTTTTTGGCAGCGCCTTCACGCTTTCCGCTCAACTCAAGGAGGCATTGCAGTCAAGTGAACAACCACTTGCGAGCGTTATTGACTTCGAAGCGGTCACTGGCTTTGATCTGTCCGCCCTGGATAGCCTGAAATCCTACGTACAGCGCGCGCGGGAGACGGGTGCCAAGACAATACTCAGCGCCGCATCCGATCGTTTGAAACACGAAGTACAAAGGGATTTCAGCCCGGCGCTGTTATCCGGTATTGACTGGGTGGAGGACGAAGAGGAAGCCCTTGCCAAGGCCGAAGACCTTTTGATCGAACACTATCGAAGTGAATTGGCCTCCGACTCAGTTTCTCAAGATGAGATCCGACGCGATGCCACGCCTGCGTTACTGAGACATCTCGACCGACTGGTGGAGTTCGAAGAGTTGGAATCCGAACTGCGCAAGCGATTGACAGCTTCAGAATACGCTGACCAACAGCCAATTGTCTCGGCGGGCGAACAACAAATCGGCGCGCAAATGCTTGTGCGAGGCAGGGCTCGAATGCAAGATCGCGATGAAAAGCGCCGGTACGAGTGCGAGGCCGGCACTGTGATCGAACCCTCTAGTGCCATCGAACCACAGGAAGCCCGTGCTTCCTGTAT
>CAZNYE010000372.1:0-2897 GCA_964577185.1 uncultured Pseudomonadales bacterium
TTTCTGCATAGCCGCGCTCGATCAACTGTCGCAAAGCCGTGCCTTCGCCAGCGCGTTCGACAACTTTGAACTCAAATAGGTAGATGCGCCCGTTGCAGTGCAAGGTCAAGTCCACGCGTCCCGCAGCCGACGCATCTTCAACGCTGAGATCAAGGCCAAGTGCGGTGAGGCTGCGGCGAGGAAACCCTCATTGTCCATACAGCAGTCTACGCTGAGTGGACGCATGTGAAATGAGCTATCCTCAGTCCGCGAATCGGGTGATGTAGCGCATTTGAGCGGCCAAAGAGCGTGTCCCACTGGTCATCCCAATTGCTCCTTCATCGGCCTCATCTGCGGAACAGGAGTGATTTACTTGCGTCCTGTTCTGTGCTTGCGAGCGTGTCGCCGAGCTCGCAATCTCTTCCAAGCTGAACGCGCCCTACTCATGTCCGTTTTGGACAGTCCGCACCCTTCTCGAAGCAGGACTTCATCTCCATGATCGAGCGCCGCTTCCAAGTCGCCGGCACGTAGTTTCTGGTCCAAGTAGTCGACATCGACTTGGTGCCTTACGGAAAAAGGGACGGGCAATCTCTCCGCTTCGCGAGGTTCGAGTTCCAAAACTCCTCCTCCGTAGCTTCGCCCCATGACCTCTGAGCAGGCAAGAGAAACTGAGTTAACGAGCGAACCGCATAGGCTTTCGATTTCAACGGTCCGGCCTGGCAATAGTCGAACTCGATGAATCGTATCCGTCGAAGTAGCGCCGACGTGGTTCGCTACCAACAATGGTGCGTGATGTATTTGACGATGCATGAACGCATCAGGTGCGTAAACGGAAGGCACGTCGAACCAACGACTGCGAATTCTGCATTTGTAGCCTCTGTGTACGCCGTCTGCTTCCCCAGCTTGGATATATCCTTCTAAACTCTTCGGAATGTCTGGCCAATTCACGCCGGCCAGACAAATGAGCTTGGATGGATTCGATCTGCGGTAATTCGCGAGATCATCTTGAGTAAATCGAATTGACCTGAGGGCGGAAGTTCTACCCACGATATCGCGCATCAAGTGGTCGGCCTCAAATTTCTGTGTGTTTTCAACATCAATCACGAAGAAACTGTTACGTCCGGTGACTATCCCCACATCCACACTTGCCCAATTGCCAAGCCGAGAAAAGTCGCTAGAGGAGAGCGCAAAATCTAGAACCCCAAATTCTTCCGAAGGTAGGTCGTTGACCATGTTCTGCCAGTTCTTTCCTATGCTCTCTTGATCGTTCAAGGTCTTGCTGTCGAAGACTACACGCGGGCCGTCCGGGCGATACGCGGCATCATAATTTTGAGGTCGTATGCCTCCAATAATTCGAGTAGTCCCCACCTCGACGCAATCTCCATCATCAGGTGTGAGCGAACTGCCGCTCGGAGCTCTTACGGGGATTCCTCCAAGCGGGTTGAGAATTCATTCAATCGAAGCCTAGCACAACGCGACACAAGTTCTAAACTGAACGTGTTGGACAGCGTTGTCGTTGCGTAGCGTTGCGTAGCATGCGTAGCGTTTGACAAGCATCGATCCTAAGAGTAGGATGCCTGATCTTTTTGCCCGAACTGCCGAGGATTCGCGTAAGCGGGAGGCGTGCCACCGCCGATTGGCTCACTCTCCCCGCACGCTAAGAGATTCCAGGTTTGGCGACGGGCGAAGCAATTCGTGAGGAGTGGCTGTGGAAAGCGAAGGAATTCGCATACGCCTAAAAGCATACGATCACCGCTTGATCGACGCATCAACGCGGGAGATTGTCGATGCTGCGAGGCGCACAGGTGCCCGCATTCGAGGACCTATTCCGCTCCCGACCAAGATTGAGAAATACACCATCCTGATATCGCCGCATGTAAACAAAGATGCGCGCGACCAATATGAAATCCGCACCCACAAGCGATTGATCGACATTATCGACAGCACTGGCAAGACGGTGGACGCGCTGACAAAGCTTGATCTAGCGGCTGGCGTAGAAGTGCAGATTAGCCTGAAGCAATCGGATAGCTAAGCCCACTGGAATACCGTACGCCTCTACTGAGAAATTTCGAGCATAAGTGGGAAGTCAAGGAACGAGTGGCGATGATCGGTGCAGTTGGAACCAAGTGCGGCATGACCCGTGTATTCGAGGAGGACGGTCGTTCGATTCCCGTCACGGTGGTTGAGGTTCTTCCCAACCGGATCACGCAAATCAAGACTAGGGAAGGCGACGGCTATGATGCTGTTCAGGTGACCACCGGGGAAAAAAAGCAGCAACGTGTCAATCGCGCCGCTGGCGGCCACTTCTCGAAGGCAGGCACTTTGCCGGGGCGTGGGCTCTGGGAGTTTCGCGCCGACCAGAATGAACTCGAAGGCCTTTCCCCTGGTGATGAGTGGGGCGTAGACCGGTTTCAGGAAGGGCAGCGGGTGAAAGTGACGGGTGTCTCCAAAGGCAAGGGGTTTGCCGGAACGATCAAACGTTGGAACTTTAAGAGTCAGGACGCGACGCACGGCAATTCACTGGCGCATCGGGCGGCCGGTTCCATTGGTCAGTGTCAGACCCCAGGGCGAGTGTTCAAGGGCAAGAAAATGGCTGGGCACATGGGCAACGCGCGGATGACCGTGAAGAATCTCACCATTGTGCGTATCGATCGCGAACGAAACCTGCTGATGATTCGTGGTGCCGTGCCAGGTGCGACCTCGGGCGATGTCCTGGTCTCCGGTCAATAGTCGAAGTCGATAGTCAGTAGTCAGTCGAAGAACTGTTCCTTATCATGAAATTGACAGTCACATCCATAGACACCTCGGCTGAGAACAGGTCGATCGAAGTGAGCGATTTGGCGTTCGGACGCGAGTACCACGAGAGCCTTGTGCACCAGGTCGTGGTTGCCTATCTCGCTGGTTCTCGGCAAGGAAGC
>CAZNYE010000373.1:0-2012 GCA_964577185.1 uncultured Pseudomonadales bacterium
CACTACGGACGACCGGCCACTACTTGCAGGCCTTTCGCGCACCCCCGGCCAGGGATATGAAACCACCGAAGGCGACGGCCACTTGCTAGACGGAGGCTTTCACAGTCGAGACAGCGAGCGCGATCATATGGGAACCGCAGATCTTCGATCACTTATATTCGATAATCCAGAGGTCTTTGTGCATCGACATGTGGAGAGTTCTCCAATTGCGCAGAAAATGGAAACCGAGGAAGCGCCAGTGATTGAACAGCCTCCGAAGGAGGCCGCGGCGGACTCATCCTCAGGCGCGTCGAAGGAACAAGGCCACTAGGCACGCGCTAAGGAACCCCAAGAGATGCTCGCCAACAAGCTTGCAAAGAAGATACCGTGGTTAGGCGCTTGGGTGTGCCTCCTCTGGCTGAATACGACTGCGTTCGGCGATTCAACCCTGCCGGGCATCAGCGAGACGGAAATCCGCTTTGTGCAATCGGCCTGCTTCAGTGGGCCCAACCTCGATCTTGGCTGCCGGTACCATGCCGGCATTCGGGCCGCGTTCGACGAACAAAATCGGGTGGGCGGGGCGCACGGCCGCATACTCACCCTATCCACCCTTGACGATGGCTATGAGTCTGATCATGCGGCGGACAATGCACGGCAAATTGTCTCCGAGCAAAGCGCGCTCGCAGTCATCGGAGGTGTGGGGACACCCACGGCGCGACGCATGGTGCCCATTCTGCGCGATGCGGCCATTCCGGTGATCGGCTTGTATACAGGCGCGGACTTTCTCTATGACTTCAAGCGTTACCCGAACGTGGTGAATATTCGCGCCGGATACGCCGACGAGACCGAGCTATTGGTTGAGCATATGTATCAAGAACTCGGCAAACGACGCTTTGGCGTCATCTATCAAGACGATTCTTTCGGGCGATTGGTGCTGCAAAGCTACAAGGCTGCGCTCGCGCGCCGCGGACTGTCCATATTCGCCAAGTCAACCTATACGAGAAACACACATGCCTTTCATTCGGCGCTGTTTGTGCTGGCGCCCGCGGAGCTCGATGCGCTCTTGATTGTAGGCAGCTACGCGGTGAACGGAGAATTGATTGGCCTGGTAAATTCCTTGCAAAGAGATTACGTGGTTGCCAATGTTTCCTTTGTCGGCTCGGGGGAGCTTGATAAACAGGTGAAGGTGATACGCGACAAGGTGCTGATTTCCGAAGTGATGCCCGACCCACTAGACACTTCCATCGAGCTCGTTGAACGTTTCCACGCGGCCATGGAATCCGCGACAACACACCTTCCCGAGACCTGCCCGCCGATTGGGAGTGTGGGCGCGACAAGCTTGGAGGGTTACGCGTTGGGACGGTTTATCATCGCCGTGCTTGAACGGATTCCAGAGGATTCCGAAATCACACGTGAACTGCTCTTGAAGCACGCCCTGTCCACCGAGCCCATGGACCTCGGAGGCTGGCACATTGCGTTCGAGGAGGGGTCGAACGCTGGTTCGCATTATGTCCGGTTGCTTAAACTCTCGGACATCGACAGCATGCCAAAGGCAGATCTCGACGAGTCCATCTAGTGCTGGAACGATCTGACAACGCCGTATCAAGGACTGCGGGAAGGTTCCGTGCGGGGCGCGCCTTGCATATGGTCGCTTGTGGACGCACTGATACGGCATTGTCAGATCGTTCTAGTGCTAAGGAGGCAAAGGTTTGAAAAAGCTTGAAGAATTCAAGTCTGAGGAAACAGGCGAAGAATGGCTGCGTGAGCTGTACAAGGTGGTGGCTCAGCGCCGTAACGCCATGTTTCGAATGATCACTGAGTCAGTTCGCCTGCTCCTGCTTGGCAACGCCGGAGGCGCGGGACTGGTGATCGGCTTTATGAGCACCGGTGGAGGCAGCGAATCCACCACCCTGCACTGGACATCGATGTTCACACTCATCGTGTTTGCGGCAGGCATCCTCGCGTCCGCCCTCACCATGATATTGGTAACCGCAGTTTCGGTGAATGAGGCGCATGGCGCGGAAAAGGGGTTG
>CAZNYE010000374.1:0-4539 GCA_964577185.1 uncultured Pseudomonadales bacterium
TCGGAGAGAAGCTTTTCCACATAGTCGAGAGGTGTCTGCAGGTTGGAGCGGCACTCCGACGCTCTCTCGCGGTTTGCCGGTAGGCCGAGTGGAGACTTTGTCGCGTGCGCATAAGCGGCCATGGGACCGGCTATGCGAAGGTCGATGATTCGTTCGACATCTCGCGCTCTGGCTTTTTCTTCCGGTTCGCCGCTTACAAGCGCTCCATCAGGGAACTTGTCCTCTAGATATTGAATGATGGCCAGCGACTCCAAGATATGCGAGCCATCGTCCAATTCCATTGTCGGAAGCGTGCCAAAAGGGTTGCGGGCGAGATGCTCAGGCTCTTTGTGGCGACCCTTGAGTGTATTGACCACGACCTGTTCAATACCCATGTTGACGCCAAGTTCCTCGCGTTCAGCGATGTACAGCATGACCTTCGTTGGGTTCGGTGCCAGAGGCACCATGTAGAGCTTCATCTAGATTCTCCCCATGAGATGCAGGGTGTTAGCAAATTCTTCAAGCTACGCAGCTTCTCGCGCAAGGAACTCCCGCCGTCTGCGGATAAGAATGTGCTCCGTGTAGCCATTGGGTTGATTGCGACCATCAAACACCAGCTCGAGTGCAGCTTGAAACGCGATGCTGGATTCAAAGTCTGGGGCCATGTTTCGGTAGTTGGGGTCGCCCTCATTCTGGGCATCCACCACCGCCGCCATGCGGTGCAGGGTTTCGACCACCTGCTGGTCGTTGACCAAACCATGATGCAGCCAGTTGGCCATGTGCTGCGAGGAAATCCTCAAGGTCGCCCGGTCTTCCATGAGTCCAACATCATTGATATCCGGTACCTTTGAGCAGCCCACGCCTTGCTCCACCCAGCGCACCACATAGCCGAGGATGCCCTGCGCATTGTTGTCGAGTTCGCGCTGAATCTCCTCGTCAGTAAGGGTTCGATCTCCAAGAAGAGGTGGGTACAGGAGATCATCGAGTTCCGTGTTGGCTCGCCGCGCGATCTCGGATTGACGCGCCGCGACATCGATTTGCAGATAGTGCAGCGCATGCAGGGTAGCGGCCGTGGGAGAAGGCACCCAAGCACAACTCGCCCCGGCGAGTGGATGCCCGGACTTGGCGTCGCACATGGCGCGCATCTCATCCGGCATGGCCCACATACCCTTGCCAATCTGCGCACGGCCCGACATGCCGCAGTCGAGTCCCAGGTCAACGTTCCAATCTTCATAGGCAAGCATCCACCGGGCACCTTTGATCTCAGGCTTCGGTAGCATGGGTCCGGCTTCCATCGAGGTGTGAATCTCGTCCCCGGTACGATCAAGAAATCCAGTGTTAATAAAAATAAGTCGCTCTCGGGCGGCATGAATGCACTGCGCGAGATTGAGCGTGGTACGCCGTTCTTCGTCCATCACACCGATCTTCAGCGTATTCCTCGGCAATCCGAAGCTATCCTCGATGAGGGCGAAAAGCTCCACAGAAAGATTGACTTCCTCCGCACCATGCTGCTTGGGCTTGACGATATACATGCTTGCCAGGCGACTGTTGCCGCGCCCCTTCCCCCGCAGGTCATGCAAAGCACCCAGGACTGTCATCACCGCGTCAAGGAAGGTCTCTGCAATGGGCGCTCCGTTCGAATCCAATACGGCATCGGTGGAGATATGCGCACCGACATGACGCACCAGCAAGACACTGAGCCCTTTAAGAACAAGTGTGGACCCGTCTACCGCGAGATATTCACGGTCCGGATTGAGCCGACGTTCAATGCGCTGACCAGCTTTCTCGAAGGTCTCGACGAGATTCCCGCGCATAAGCCCACACCAGTTTCGGTAGATGCCGAGCTTGTCCGCGGCATTGACCGCGGCCACCGAGTCCTCGCAGTCCATGATGGTGGTCAAGGCCGACTCCATGACGATGTCGGCCACTCCGGCCCTATCCACGCTTCCCACGGCAGAATCTGAATCTATGACCACATCCATGTGCAGGCCATTCTTTCGCAGCAAGATGTTCTCAAGATCAGATCCAAACCTTCGGTAGCCGACAAATTGATCGTAGTCGGCGAGCTGAGAAACAGATCCGCCCTCGAACTGCGCGCAGAGGACCGCCTTCTGACCTGTCTCATCGAGAAAGTAGCGCGTCACCTCCCTGTGACTTCCAGCGTGCAACGGAAAGTGCTCATCAAGGATGCGCCGCGCTTCTTCGATGACGAGTTCGCCGCGCGCCGGATTGTAGGAACCGCCTCGCTCGCGTCCGGGAGTTTCTGGAATCACGTCGGTCCCGTAGAGCGCGTCGTAGAGACTGCCCCATCTCGCGTTGGCCGCGTTGAGGGCGTATCTCGCGTTGTCTAGCGGCACCACAAGCTGGGGTGCGGCGATTCTGGCGATTTCCTCGTCAACATTGCTGGTGGAAATACTGAAGCTTGGCGGCGTCTCGTCGAGATACCTGATTTCCTTTAGAAAAGAGGTCCATTCAGCGGGTGAGGGAGCAGTCGCGCGCGCCTTGAGCCAAGCATCAATCTCCGCTTGAAGTGCATCACGCTTGTCGAGCAAGGCCTGATTTTTCGGCCCGAGCTCGCGCAAGGCTTGTGCAAGCGTACTCCACACCAAGTCTGGGTCAACGCCCGTGCCAGGCGCAAACTCGTCTCGGACGGCCTCGTACAGTGCTCTGTCCACATGAAGCCCCGCAACCTCAATCCTGTCCTCTGATGTCACCTGTGTCTTCAACGCAAAATTCAGCGGGCATCATACGTGAGTAGGCTGAGAGGCAGGCAAGGAATCGTGGCAACATGGGAACCGAAGAACAAGACGCGGCATCATGCATATGAATCAAGCGGACATCACATCTTTTCCACCCGCCGAACGGATCAAGACAAATGGCATCGAACTCTCGGTGCACTCCGCCGGAGAGGGCAAGCCGCTTGTGCTTTGCCACGGTTGGCCCGAGATCGCCTATTCCTGGCGATACCAGGTGGCTCCCCTGGTGGATGCGGGCTACCAAGTGATCATCCCGAATGGGCGGGGCTATGGTGAAAGTGATGCCCCGCGCGATGTTGAAGCCTATGACACCAATCAGTTGTGTTTGGACCTCTTGGGACTGCTCGATCATTTCGGACACAAGCAGGCGGTCTTCGTTGGACATGACTGGGGAGCCATAGTGGTATGGAATCTCGCCCTCATGCATCGGCAGCGCGTGTCGGGCGTGATCAATTTGAGCGTCCCTTTCATGCGCCGAGGCGCACGCGAATGGGTTGGGTTTTGGGAAGAAGCACTCGGACCCGACTTCTACATAGTGCACTTCAATCGGCGGCCGGGCGTGGCCGATGCCGTCTTTAATGAGAACCCGCGCAGGTTTCTGGGCAACCTCTATCGAACCAAAACTTGGCTTGAGCCGGAACCAGAGATGCCGCCTGGTATGCCACTCATCCATCTTGCCCGCGCGAATACAGGGGGCGGAGAATTGTTAATGAGTAAGGCAGAACTTGACGTGTTCGCGCGCGCATTTGAGACCAGTGGATTTACCGGCGGCCTCAACTGGTACAGGAACTTCACACGCAACTGGCACATCCTCGCTGACTATCCCGAGCGAATCGAACAACCGACACTCATGATCTATGGCGACCACGACGTGGTTCCGAAGGCCACTGACCTTCAGGAGATAGTGCCGCGCCTAGAAGAGCATTCTCTGCCCTGCGGACACTGGATTCAGCAGGAATGCCCCGCAGCGACCAATCGGCTCATGCTGGATTGGTTGGAGCGTCATTACTCTTCAAATGATTGATGTCCGGTGCGTTTCGTAGGATTAGGTCCTTACCTCCATGTAGATGGTACCCAGCGACAATTTCTGCTGCGCAGACTCCATGCCGGGCCCCGCAAATGGGGAGAATTGCTTGCCTCCACTTCGAGCGTCTCGGGGAAACACTCTTCGCTAGCGGGAGGGTGCGGGAGTAGTGAGGGGGTACATTTTGGGGTGATCGCGATGGAGGACATTTAGATATCCCATGCTCTTGTTACGAGAAGTCTTTCGGCCTGTGCCTGCTTGGGTCATGTGCCTGTGCTTGTCGGTTGCGAGCGTCGCCGAACCAACCAAGGGACCACCTTTTGCGGTTGGGAACACGACCATCTTCATCCACGACTCGACGCGCGGATACGATGAAGTTGCGGGCCTGACTTCGGGTGTTCGAACGCTGATTACCGAAATCTGGTACCCGGGCGCCCCGGAAACGACTGGCGGCACCTTCCGCCGGGCCACCTTTGGCGACTATGTGTTCGGCAATCGCGGGGTGCATCGGCTGATGATGACCAGCACCACCTTCTTTCATCTGACACCGGGGACAGTCATCGAAAACGTTTCCGAGGCCGAGATCGACGCGGCCATCGAAGCGCACTTTGATCGCGAGCGCGGGAGTTTTGTGGACGCACCGCTCGCTGTGCGCAGCGCGCCGTTTCCGGTCATCGTCATGTCGCATGGCGATGCTGGAAGTCGGTACAACATGCAGACCTTGTGCGAACATCTTGCCGCTCATGGCTATGTCGTCATTGCCCCGGAACACACCGGCAA
>CAZNYE010000375.1:0-5923 GCA_964577185.1 uncultured Pseudomonadales bacterium
CCTGCCTATGAATCCCATTCAATGTTTTGCCGGAAAAAGCCTGGTCCTTGGCTGCCGAGCGACGAAATCCCGAGTCAGGATCGAACAGGTACCAGTCACCCTCCGTCAGCTTGTGCCCCTCAGCGTCCACTATCAGATCGATGCCGTAGCCGATGTTCGACAACAACTCAAGCTCAAAGCGACGTAGCGGGACCTCAAGCCCCTCCCCAGGTTTGCTGGCATGCGAAAGACCCATCATGAGTTCTTGATAGGCATGGAAGAGAGATTCTTCCGCCCTATGCCGGCGCAATGCGCGCAATGTGATTTCGTTTGCGTACAGGCCACAGAACAAAGCATCGCCCTCAAGCCACCTGTGCTCAATAGGCTCGTGAGCCGTCAGCGACTTGAGCTCGGATCGGCCCGACCAAGAGAGCGCAAGCTCATTGAACGGGCGCAGTGCCTGGCCTCCCTTCGACCGTTTAGCCCCCCTCGCGAGCAGTCGAATCCTGCCATGGTGTTCGCTCAGAACATCCAGAATCAGCGAGGATTCGCTATAGGGCCAGGAATGCAATACATAGGCCGGTTCGGCCAATACCCGTTCAACCTTCATAAATCCCCAAGGATCTCACGGCCTTTTCTGAATTCGACCAATTCGGACGTACCCGTACCCACAGGTGAAGAACGACCTTCTTCGCAAACAGGGCTTCGAGACCAATACGCGCCTTGCTTCCCAGCGACTTCAGACGCTGACCCTTGGCACCTATGACAATCGCCTTCTGCCCATCTCGTTCAACCAATATGGATGCGGTTATTCGTACCTGATTTTGCCCCTCATCGAGCCGGTCAATGCTGACTGCGGTTCGGTGCGGAATCTCGTCGCCAAGCTGACGCATAAGTTGCTCGCGAATTAGCTCTGAAGCCATAAAGCGCAATGAGCGGTCTGATAGCTGATCACTTGGGAACATATGCGCGCCTCTCGGCAAGTGCTGCTCCACCAGCGCCTGTAGCTCGTCGACCCCCTGACCCCGGCGCGCGCAAAGCGGAATGATTGCGCTCCAGTCAGACAAGCCACTCAGTTCGGAGATTCGCTCTAGCAGCTTCTCCCGAGGTCGTACGAGGTCACACTTGGTAAGACCGCATATCCAAGGGAGCGCCTTGGACCCTGGCCGACGCATGACTCTTTTCAGCACGGCACGGTCCTGTTCCAAGAGACCCGTTCCTTCGACGAGGAAGAGGCCCACCTCCGCGCCTTCAAGCGCAGCCAGCGCGTTGTGTACCATGGTTCTGTTCAGAATCCTTGTGCCATCTCGGTGGATGCCTGGCGTGTCCACATATGCCGCTTGATAACGCCCATCGGTCACCACTCCCAGCACACGATGCCGGGTGGTTTGGGGCCTTCGAGAGACTATGCTGACCTTGCTGCCGACCAGTCGATTGACAAGGGTTGACTTGCCCACATTGGGTCGGCCCAAGACCGCCACATAGCCAAAGTAGGTGTCGCTCTCCTTAGAGTCCGGAGAAGCGTTCGAGTTCACTGATCCCCCTTGGACCGCAAGTACTCCAATGCATGCCGTGCGGCTTCCGTCTCTGCCATTTTCAAGCTGCGTCCACTGCCAACGAAGCTTCGAAGCGGTGATTTCAACTGGCATTCAACCTCGAAGCGGGGCGCGTGCACGGCGCCCTGACGAGACCGCTCCCTATATTCTGGCAACATCAAACCGCGTGCCTGGAGCCATTCCTGCAAGTCTGATTTCGGGTGCGCCGCTTGATCCAAGTCCTGCTCATCAAAGAGATGCTTGACAATGGAAAGGACACCCGCCAGTCCACCGTCGAGCACCACCGCGCCAATCAACGCCTCAAACGCATCCGCGAGTACCGGGTGACCACCGGCTGGCTGCTCCAGTGGGCCAAAATGCTCTGACACCCGCAAGTGTGTTTCGAGTCTTATGCGTCGCGCAACCTCAATCAAATAGCCTTGATGCACCAGCGCGGCACGCGCCTTCGTCAATTGTCCTTCATCCCAGTCGTCATGTTGATCGAAGAGAAAGAGCGCCACCGCCAGCGAGAGCGCCGCATCACCAAGATACTCCAGTCTTTGAAAATCCTCTCCGCCAGTACTCGAATGGCGAAGCGCCTGATCGCGCAGTCTTATATCCCGAAACTCATAGCCGAGCGCCGTGCCGAGATCGCCCGCAGAAAAGCTCTGGGGAGCAGAGCCTTCTGTGCCCTTCCCGGAAGTGCCGCCGGATTCGTCGGATGCATCCATTCACCCGCCCTTGCGGAGGATTCGACCATGCATCTTTGTTCCCGCAAAGACGTCAGTGCCGTAAGTCATTGAATCCACGAACACAACAGAATCGCAATTCTGTCTTGCGAGTCTCAGCTCGTCCATGGATGGACTGGCTCGGAACATACCTAGCCACAAGCCTCGGCATATCAACCCGACTCGTAACTACTCGTGCGCCTTTTCGCTGCCATCGACAGTGGCCGGAATGATCTGTGGGGTTCCAGTCTGTCAAGTCAGCTACCAGTTGCAGTGAAAAGGTGCACGAGTAGTTGCCCCAGCTCCTAGATGAACCGATTTCGCTCAAAGGTTGGCAAGTTCCAGCCAGCGTCTTTGTGCGCCCAAATGGCCACCGCCTTGCCCACAACCTTGGCCTCGGAAACAAACCCCCAGGAACGGCTGTCTTGGCTGAAGTCCCTGTTGTCTCCCATGACAAAGAAACGCCCGGAAGGCACAGTCCATTCTCTGCGCACACGGGGCGGTTGCAGTCCGGAAGCATGGATGATGTGCGCCTCCTCTCCAAGCGACTCTTCAAAGGCTTGGATGCTACCGTTTCGTTCGATGAGGCGCTGTGCAACTCGCTCGCCATTCACGTACAGCGACTTGTTGACGTACACGATCTTGTCACCCGGCAATCCGATCACGCGTTTGATGAAGTAACGATCATCGTGCGGCGGAACAAACACCATGACATCTCCGCGTTGTGGATTATCCACCTCGAACAGCTTGGTGCCAAGAACCGGCAGGCGCACACCGTAGGAATGCTTGTTGACCAACACGAAATCTCCGATTTGCAAGGTTGGCACCATGGAGCCGGAAGGAATCTGATAGGGCTCATACAGGAATCCGCGAACCAGCACGATAAGCACCAGGGCAGGAAGCAAGGAGCGCGCATATTGGACAAGGACCATGGGTTCTTCGGCCACCGGCTTGCCAAGTCGCTTGCGAACAGCACGGAACATCAAGTCGCCCAACCAAATGCCAAGGGCGATCAACGTCGCGACAGTCAGTATGTAGGTAAAGTCCATGTCCATATGGTCATTGTAGCCCAAGGCCCAACTCTCGCTCAGTGTCCAAGGCGGGCCATTCTCCTTATGGCTGCGAACTCCGGTGTGAGCTGCTTTCAGCCCTGTATTCTTGGCCAGACTCTGGACGATTCGCTTCTCTCAGGGTCATGCGTAAGGAGTTCGCAACCATAGGGAGAATGGCTGCTCCAAGCAGGCCTCGGCTGACGCCGTCATGACTCGTCCCTTGCGAGCGCGGCGAGAAAGGCTTCCTGTGGTATCTCCACCGATCCTAGGCGTTTCATGCGCTTCTTGCCCTCCTTTTGCTTCTTCAAGAGCTTCTTCTTGCGAGTGACATCACCTCCATAGCACTTGGCGGTGACGTTCTTGCGCAGTGCCTTCACCGTCTGCCTTGCTATGATCTGACTGCCGATGCCTGCCTGCAGGGCCACATCGAACATCTGCCTTGGAATGAGCGTTTTCAGACGAGACAGCATTTCCAATCCACGCTGTCTCGATACCCGGCGGTGAACAATCATCGCCAATGCATCCACGACTTCACCGTTGACCAGAATATCAAGGCGCACCAAGTCCTCCCTCTGGAATCCCATCAGCACGTAATCCATAGACCCAAACCCTCTCGTCACAGACTTGAGGCGATCATGAAAATCCAAGACCACCTCGCTCATCGGGAGCCTCCAAACCAAGGCGGCTTGCGATCCTCGAATATCCAATGACACCTGGTAACCTCGCCGTTCTACACACAGATTCATCACCTTGCCCACCGACTCCCTGGTAGTCAGGATGGTGACCTCCGATACCGGTTCGCGTATTTCCTTGACCCACCCCAAGTCGGGCAATGTCGATGGATTCTGGATCTGCCTCACTTCCCCCGATGTGAGTTCGATCTCGTAGAGCACAGTCGGCGCGGAACTGATGAGCGCCAGTCCATACTCGCGTTCCAAGCGCTCCTGAACGACCTCCATGTGCAGGGTGCCGAGAAAGCCACAACGAAAACCAAACCCGAGCGCATCCGAAGTTTCAGGCTCGTAGTGCAGTGAGGCGTCATTGAGACGAAGGCGTTCGAGGGCGGTGCGAAACTGTTCGAAATCATCAGAATCGACTGGGAAGAGGCCGGCGTAGACAAGCGGTTTTACTCGCTGAAACCCTGGCAGCGGCTCGGGGTTTGGATCCAGCGAGCTGAGGAGTGTATCTCCCACGGGTGCGCCGTGCACATCCTTGATACCCGCAACCAGATAACCAACCTCGCCCACATTGAGGGATTCCCGCGCCACCCGGCGGGGCGTGAAGCCACCAACCTCCGTCACTTCGTGTGTTCGCCCCATTGATGACACCAATATCCGATCACCGGCTCGCACAGAACCCTGCATCACGCGCACCAGAGACACAATTCCAAGATATTGATCAAACCAGGAGTCCACGATGAGCGCCCGCAGATGCGCGTCGCGGCTGCCTTCGGGCGGCGGCACAAAGGACACCAGTCGCTGCAGCAGTTCATCCATGCCTTGTCCGGTTTTTGCGCTCACGCACAACACCTCAGACGCATCGAGCCCCACGAGCTCTTCGATTTCGCGTGCGACACGCTCGGGCTCGGCTTGTGGCAAGTCAATCTTGTTGAGCACCGGCAGTACTTCGACATCCTGTTCGATGGCAGCGAGGCAATTGGCGACAGACTGCGCTTCTACGCCCTGCGCCGCGTCCACAAGCAATAGGGCACCCTCGCAAGCCGCCAGTGAACGCGAGACTTCGTAATGGAAGTCCACATGGCCGGGCGTGTCGATGAGATTCAACTGGTACTCGACACCGTCCGAGGCTTCGTACCGCAAGGTGACACTTTGCGACTTGATGGTGATGCCGCGTTCCTGCTCAAGATCCATGGAGTCCAGCACCCTCGACGACATCTCGCGCGATGCCATGGCGCCGCATCGCTCAATAAGCCGATCGGCAAGCGTGGACTTGCCGTGGTCGATGTGAGCAATGATGGAGAAATTGCGTATGTGCGAAAGGGGAGTCAATCCACGCCCTGGTTACTCGTAGTCATCCATGCGGCCAATAGCGAAGAACGCGGCCGGTGGCAGGATACCCCCAACGCTTTTCTTCCGAAGCAAGCGCTGCCGTCGAAAGAAGCCCGACGCGGCGTACTGCTCCGCGAAGCCCGCAAGGAAGTATTGAGTGGAATGGTGCACATGTGGGCGCCACTATTCTGGCACACGGATCGCTCTATAGGTACGGAAGCCATTTCGAACAATCAGAAAGCTCGCGTGCTCGCCGGGGCTGAGATCCTCAACCGCATCCTCAAAGTCCGATTTGTCGTCAATCGATTCTCCTTGAACCTCGATGATGATATCGCCGCGGACGATATCCGCCGACCGAGCCAGGCCATTGGATGTACGCACCACCACACCACCTTCTAGGTCGAGCTGTTTGGCGAGCTCATCAGGGACATCGGAAACCGCAAGTCCGAGCGCATCTGGCTTCAAGTCGCCTTCATCCGATCGATCTGGGCGCGAATCCTCTTCGTCATCGGGCAACAGCGCGAGCGTGACTTCAACCTCCATCTCACGCCTATCTCGCCATACTTCGAGTTCCACATCATCGCCACTCTTGCGCCTGCCGATCATGAATGGGAGGTCAC
>CAZNYE010000376.1:0-7463 GCA_964577185.1 uncultured Pseudomonadales bacterium
CAGCAAGTGAGCCTGTATCCGGGCACCAGATATGATGGCGCGTTCGGCATGTGGTACGGCAAGGCACCCGGTCTTGATCGTAGTGTCGATGCCCTTCGGCACGGCAATCAAGCCGGAACTTCGCCACATGGCGGTGTGTTGGTGGTGGTGGGTGACGACCATCATGCCAAGTCCTCATCTATTGCCTGCTACAGCGAGACAGCCTTCTTTGACTTGGACATGCCGGTGCTCGTACCGGCAAGCGTGGCGGATGTAATTGACTTCGGGCTCTATGGTTGGGCCTTGTCCCGCTACTCGGGTCTCTGGGTTGGCATGATCGCTATGACCGACACCATGGATAGCGCCATGACCCTGGTCAGGCCTGAAGAGATTCCAGATTTCACGATGCCCGATCTAGGCTTCGATGTACACATCGGAAGGCACGAGCCCTTTCTTGAAAGAGATATTCGTCTCCTTGAACAGAAGTTCCCAGCGCTTCACGCTTTCGTGGAGCACAATCCAATAGACCGCATTTTTGGCGATTCCGCAGCGGCACGCACAGGCATAGTGGCTTCCGGACGCGCCTACGTGCTCTTGCGCGAAACCTTGGCGAGGCTTGGATTCTTGCAAGAATCGGAGCTCGTCGACGCAGGGCTCAAACTGCTCAAGGTCGGCATGGCTTGGCCGCTCAACAACCAGATGCTGATTAAGTTTGCACGTGGGCTGGATCGCATCTTGGTGCTTGAAGAGGGGCGCGCCTTCATCGAACATGGCGTTCGCAGTGCACTCTACGGAAAGAGTGCGGCAGAAATCATCGGCAAGCAGGATGCATCCGCAAGGACTCAGCTTCCGAGCGCTGGCGAGTTTAGTAATGCGGCCGTGTTCGATACCGTAAGCCGTTTCGTAGGCAGAGCGCATTGCGCTGCCGATTCGCAAAGCTTGGAAGCATTGATGCGCGAGGCCGGAAAGGGACGCAAGCCGCTGTTTTGCTCCGGCTGCCCGCATAACCGTTCAACCCAGGTTCCCGAAGGCAGTCGGGCGCTTGCCGGAATTGGTTGCCACGCCATGGCAATCTGGCTGAATCGTGAAACCGATCACTATTGCCAGATGGGTGGAGAGGGGGCCATGTGGATTGGCCAGGCACCCTTCACCGACGAGCCGCATATTTTTGCCAATATCGGCGATGGCACCTACTTCCATTCCGGCATTCTTGCCATACGCGCTGCCCTCGCCGCAGGGGTCAACATCACCTACAAGTTCCTATACAACCATGCGGTCGCCATGACCGGCGGTCAGCCGGTGGATGGTGAGCTCACGGTACAGTCCATCGTTGATGGGCTTACGGCAGAGGGAGTCACCAAGATCATCATCTTAAGCGACGATCCGCAAAGAACCCGTGAACAAGGTTGTGATGCTCCGGTGCGTCACCGAGACCACCTCGACGAAGCACAGCTCGAATTGCGCGGTACGCCAGGCTGTACGGTGCTCCTCTATGATCAGTCCTGTGCCACGGAATTGCGCCGCAAGCGTAAGCGCGGGCTCGCCGCAACGCCAAAGCTGCGTACCTTCATCAATCACGAGGTCTGCGAAGGCTGCGGCGATTGTTCAGTGCAGTCGAGCTGCGTGGCGGTAGAACCCTTGCAGACCGAGCTTGGCACCAAGCGTCACATCAACCAATCGGCCTGCAACATAGATCTTTCCTGCGTGCGCGGCTTCTGTCCCTCCTTTGTCATGGTCGAAGGTGCTGACATCCGCAAGGAACGACAATCCGATTTGGATCTTGAGCAGTTGATCGCGCAAACGCCATTGCCGGACCTTCCAGATTCTCAGGCGAAAGAGTTTGAATGCAACATCGGCTTGGCTGGCGTGGGTGGCGGCGGTACTTCAACGGCATCGGCGATTCTCGGTGTGGCCGCGCACATGGACGGGCTCATGGTGAAAACCCTCGATATGACGGGATTGGCGCAAAAGGGCGGTGCGGTGACCGCACATGTGCGTTTGAGTCACCGCAGCTACACGGAGTCCTCACCGCAGATACCCGAAGCCTCGGCGCATGTGCTCATCGGCGTTGATCTCATCACCGCGGCCAGCCTGGGCATGCTCAAACTGACCCATCCCAAGCGCACAAGTGCGTTCATCAACACCAATGTCCAAAACACCCTGGAGTTTGTGCTGGCTGGAGAGACGCCCGGCTCGGAGAGCAGTCTTTCGAGCGCCCTCAGGCGCAATTGCCGCAAGTTGCGAAAACTCTCTGCCACCAGCCTCTGCGAGCGCATTCTGGGAGATGCGCAGATGACCAACATGCTCATGCTGGGCTTCGCGTGGCAGTCGGGTGAGATTCCGGTGAGCCGCGGAGCGTTGCATAGGGCCATCGAACTCAATGGCACACGCGTGCCCGATAATATCGCGGCATTTGAAATCGGGCGCGTCGCCTATCACGACCTGAAACGGCTATCGCCGAGTCAAGTCGAATTCGATCAACCCAAGACGTTCGATGAGCGCATGAACTGGCATAGGAAGCGTCTCACAGCCTATCAGGACGCCGGATATGCGCACCGGCATCAAGACTTGGTTGAGCAAGTAAGAGCCAGCTCGTCCAATCTCCCTGCCGAGCCGCGGGAAACCCTCTTGCGCGTCGTAGCCGACAACTACGCCAAGCTGCTTGCCTACAAGGATGAGTTCGAAGTGGCGCGGCTTTACTCGGGGGAGAATTTCAAGCGTGCAATTGAAGCGGAGTTCACCGGAAACCCGAAGCTCAAAGTGCTCATGGCGCCGCCCTTCCTACCCGGCACGGACCCCTCCACCGGACGGCCGAAGAAGCGCGCCTTCGGTGCTTGGATGTTCCCAGTGTTCTCAATGCTCAGCAAGCTGAAATGGCTGCGCAAGTCGCGCTTCAATCCACTCGGCTGGAGTGCGGAGCGATGTCTCGAACGCGAGCTCATCGTCGAGTATGAATCGACCGTCGAAAAGATCTGCAAGCAGCTCAACCGAGAAAATGCGAGTCTCGCCATCACTATCGCCGGCCTTGCGGATAAGGTGCGTGGCTTCGGGCCGGTCAAGTTGGAGAACGTCCGAGCCTACCGAGATGAGAAGGAATCCCTATTGACGCGCTTTCTCGTCGGTGAGGTCGAATCATCGGAAAGTGAAGAAATTCACCGCCAGGCAGCTTAGTGCAAATTTAGTCTCTTCACAGTGACCTCCACCTTGAGGTCGATCTCACCGCCACCCTGAAGCACGCCATGGGTTGGCGAAACGTCGGCGTAGTCACGGCCATTGGCAATCCGCACAGAGCGCAGACCGACCGGGCCCCGATTGGTCGGATCAAACCCAACCCAACCCAATTCCGGGAGCAGGCACTCGACCCAGGCGTGTGTTGCGCTGTGGTTTTCAAGACCGGCCTCAACCGGAGCCATGCTACTCCGAGCATTCCCCTCCCCTATGTAGAGATATCCGGAGACATATCGACTTGGTATTCCCCAACGACGCGCTATGGAGATCATCACATGCGCATAGTCTTGGCAGACCCCGCGACCGGACTCGAGAATCTCTTCAATGGGTGATTCGGCGCTTGTGCTGCCGGGCAAATACTCGAAAATGTTGTGCAAGCTGTCGGAAAGATGGGCGAGGCTCGTCAGCGGATCCCCCAAGGGTTCAATCTTATACTGCCCGATGAAAGCTCCCAGTGCCGGAGAGTTTCGCGCTAATCGACTCGCGCGGGTGAAGTCCCAGAGATCGAATGAGTTCTGCCAAGCTGCGACCTCGTTCCAAGCATCGGCGGGTAGGGCGTCCGGAAGCGGCGCGGGCGCCGGCACCACGACATCGGAATTGGCGCGAATTTCGAGCCGTTCGTGGGCGCCGTGAAGATTCAAAAGATGCTGGTGATTTCCGAAGCAATCCGTTTCTTCATTGGTAAACGCCGACGGGGAGGTCTCTATGCGGAAATTAAGCAACTCTTGACCAGCGTCGGACCGCGGCCGCAGGCACAGAAGCATGGCGCATTGATGCGCCTCGCTCGCATAGCTGTATCGCGAGACGTGGTTGATTTCGTAGCGCGCCGATTCAATCATGCACCAATCCGGACGGGAGTCGCGTTTCTTGCATTTCAACGGCCGGGTGACTCGTCGATAATGTAGTCGATATAAGCCTCCATCACCAGATGATGCAGTGCGCGCGTGTCATCCCGTGCCTGGCGCAATAGGCGTTCATGTTCATAGCTGTCTGGCCATTCGTACTGAACCAATGCGGCGAGGCGACCGGCAAGCCTGCGCGCGGCGTCGCTGGTGCGTACGAAAGGCCCAGGTCCTATGTCGATGAGCGTCTGTGAGATTTCTGAATAGGAACGAAACAGTGAGAAGGAAAGTTTTTCGTCCGTGACCAGCACACTGAGCACACGCATCGGACGAATCTCTACGCTATAGGTTCGGCTGTAGATGTCGAAGGCACGATAAATCTTGAGTAGCGCGGCCCAGTCACCGTCGAAAGACTCGTCCCTGTGGCGTCCTATGACGATTTGCGCGAGCAGTGTGGAAATGAGCAACTGAGCGCGTTCGATGAAACGCCCCAAGTATAGGAAGTACCAAGCCTGGTCACGATACATGGTCATATGCGCCACGCCAATGAACGTGTCGATTTCGCGCACTGTTTCAAGGTAGAAGTTCTGCGGCGAGAACCGCCAAATGTCTTCAATCCCTAGGCGCTTGATGCGCAAGAACGAGAGATTGAGTGAAGTCCACATCTCGCCACTGATGCGGTCGCGGGTTTGGCGTGCGTTCTCGCGTGCGAGATACAGGCAGTTGCGGACAGAGGTTTCGTTCTGATGTTCAAATGTCAGGTCATTCGCAAGTGTGATGGACTGGGCAAGGTCGAATGCTTCCTCGCTGTCATGCGCGACCCCCGGCACCGGCGGGTCGCGTTCAAGACTCTGGTAGATCCGGCTCCAACCGAGCTGAATCTCTGGTAGCGGCGCGTCCACCAGCGACTCCACCTGCAGACGCAGCAATCGGCATAGGTGACGTGCCCGCTCAAGATACCGGCCCATCCAGTACATGCCTTGTGCGCTGCGAGAAAGCACCGGTGAACTCCTATTCCTTCAGGACCCATAGGTCTTTGCCGCCACCACCCTGGCTGGAGTTGACCACCAAACTGCCGCGCCGAAGGGCGACGCGACAAAAGGCACCGGGAATCATGCGGGTCTCCATGCCGTGCAACACGAAGGGTCTGAGGTCCACATGTCTCGGTTCCGGCCGGCCATCAAACAGACAGGGCGAGCGCGACAGCGGCAGCGTAGGCTGGGAGATATAGTCCTCGGGGTGCTCCCGTAGCTGCCGAGCAAATGCACTGCGTTCGCCCTTGCTGGAGTGCGGGCCGATCAACATGCCGTAGCCGCCAGATCCGTCCACCCGCTTCACCACCAGCTTATCGAGATTGTCGAGCGTGTACTCAAGATCCTCTGGGCGTCGGCACAGGTAGGTATCCACGTTCATGAGCAGGGGTTCTTCACTCAGGTAATAGCGGATCATGTCGGGCACATAGGCATAGACGCTCTTATCGTCGGCGACTCCGGTACCTGGAGCGTTCGCGAGCGCGACGTGGCCTCGCTTATAGGCGTGCATGAGTCCGGGCACACCGAGCAGCGAATCGCCGCGAAACACCAGTGGGTCGAGATAATCGTCGTCGATCCGCCTATAAATCGCATCCACGCGGCGAAGCCCCGAAGTGGTGCGCATGTAGACGTAGCCGTCATTGACCACCAAGTCCCGACCCTCCACCAGTTCGGCACCTATCTCCTGGGCGAGGAACATGTGTTCGTAGAAAGCGGAATTGAACACACCGGGCGTCAGGAGCACCACACAAGGGTCGCTGCGTCCCTGCGGCGCGAGTTCGTTCAAGGTCTGGCGTAGCAGGCGCCCATAATGCTCCACATCTTGCACACCGCATCGACGATAGAGTTGACGCATGACATGCTTCACCACCTTGCGGTTGGCAATCATGTAGGAGACACCCGAGGGTACGCGAAGGTTGTCTTCAAGGACGCGAAAGCCCTCTTGTGTGCGGACAAGATCGGAACCGCAAATGGCTACCCATGCCCCGTGCGGCACATCCACGCCGCGCATTTCTATTCGATACTGACGGCATCCGCGCACCACATCCACTGGAATGACGCCATCCGCAACGATTCTCGCTTCTCCGTAGACATCTTGCAGGAATAGATTCAGCGCGGACAGGCGTTGACGAAGTCCATCAGAAATTTCGCGCCATTCGCGAGCAGTGATTATCCGCGGCAGGCAGTCTATGGGAATGATGCGCTCGTCGGTCTCCTCATCGTCGTAGACAGCGAAGGTAATGCCTTCGTTTGTGAACGAGCGAGATGTGCGCTCCTTAAGACCTACTGCGCCCTCGGTAGACACCTCCGAGAGTGCGTCGTAGAGCGGTCGGTAGTGCGCGCGCGCACGTCCCGCCGCTTCGAACATCTCATCATAGATGGCCTCGTCGAGTGCGTATGCATCGAAATCCATTCAGGCGGCCCCCAAGAGATTGCGCCTCAAGCGTGCGGACTGCCGAGCGTTTGTCGCGAATTCATGGGCAGCCCCCAATCCGGCCAAGCCAGCACCCTCGATGATGGTTGCATAGTGCTCGCCCGTCAACTGAATCTCGTCATCCCAAGGGAAACCGTGTCATGGCAAAGCTCTCATGCCCAAGAAGAAACGGGCAGCAAAAAAGAGCGGGAAGGTGTCCTCCTAGAATTGACCATAGGGGTCAAGGTGGCCCTCATGACAAGTCAATACAGTCGATTGATCTTAGGGCACAGGTCAAATCCCTGATCCATGCTGACGATTCGCGAGATTCCTGCTGTTCTCATCACTGCCATGTGCAGAGCATCTCTCGCGGACAGGCCCTCCGTAAGATGCGGTAGTCCTCATCGTGAAGCAACACTTGCAGTCGTTTAGTCATTGATAGGAGTCTATTTGTCTCATTACACATGAGTCAATGCTATTGGGATGAATTTTTTCACCTTCATGCCGTACAATGCAGCCCACAAATTTGCTGAGCAAGGTATGCTAGACAGTTCGAACCTTGGGAGGGGTGCTGGGACTGGTTTGAAAGGGTCGAAAGAGGATTACACATGGACATAAACACCGAATCGTCGAACGGAGTATTGATTGCCGCGCCGGAAGGGCGCATAGACGGAATCAATGCGCTACAGTTTCAAGAGGCGCTCAACAGCAAGATCGATGACAGCGTCTCTGGCGTGGTCATCGACATGGGTGAACTCAATTACATCAGCAGTGCCGGATTGCGCGCCGTGCTCTTGATCTCCAAGGCATTGCAGCAAAGGGAAGCGAAGCTGGTGCTTTGTGCCCTTCAGGCACCCATCCGAGAAGTATTTCAAATCAGTGGATTTGATCAGATTATCGCCATTCGCGATGATCGTAGTGGCGCGCTCGACGCCGTCAACGAATAGAAAACCCTACAAACCCTACAAA
>CAZNYE010000377.1:0-10572 GCA_964577185.1 uncultured Pseudomonadales bacterium
CCCGGCAACCAAGTCTCCAATCGTCAATCCACCTTCGCTGCCAGTCGGATCAAGAGGCGTATCGGGAGACTCGGGACCCTTTCGAGTTGATCGATTTTGCTTTCGTTTCTTGCCCTGAGTGCCGTCCGAGGATCCGCGCCGGGCCATCTTGCGATTCTTCACAGGCGCACTCTACAGGAGTTGAGAGCGTTACACTTAAAGTTTCGAATAGCGCAAGATTCCATGTCCCGCACCGTCGTCTGCCGAAAGTATGGTCGCGAGCTCGAACGGCTCGATGCGCCTCCCATGCCCGGACCGAGGGGCAAGGAGATCTACGAGACTGTATCCAAGCAAGCCTGGCAGGCCTGGATCCGGCATCAAACGACGCTCATTAACGAGAAACTGCTGAACTTGCGCGACGCACCGGCACGCGCCTACCTTGCTGAGCAGATGGAGCTATTTCTTGATAACAAGGAGGTGGATGTGGCTGAGGGGTATAAGGCACCGGATTCGACAGCCTGATGCCTACAAACTGAAAACACACTGAACTTGCCGTGCACCATCTATTGGAGTATAAATCCTCTTCAAGAGACGCATCACTCTGGTTGCCGTTGCGAGTCCATTAAAGATGACATCCGAAAGTACCCGAAAGGAAATTTGGCAAGCCTATTGGGATTCCGTACGCATGGCCCGGTACTACCAAGTAATGTCGGAGCGGTACCGGAAACTAAACTTCGTGACGATGTTGATATTGCTTTTCTTCGGAACAGGCGCTGCTTTATCTCTGCTTGCCGACCTGCCCGCGCCAGTCCAACAAGGCCTAGGTGCGTGCCTAGCAATCCTGAGTATGGGGACGCTTCTCGCGAAATTTGCCGCCAAGGCGGCAATTGCGCACACGATTAGCTTTGATTCAGACATCCTCGCCCAGCAATTCTCCAGGTTATTCGCCTCGGTAGACAGACACGAGATTGCAGAGTCAGAAGCAGAGCGGCAACTAACGGAACTATGTAATCGGCTGAGGCAAAGCTCCTTTAGGTCTGGAGATGCGGAAATAGCCATTAATGAAAAAGTCAATGAACGCGCATCAAAGGATGCTGCCGAAACCCTTAGGCTAAGGTATGCCTGAACGATTCAACAAGAGCACCAAACCAGGCAGGCCGCCAAGTGTACCGCCACCGCCGCCGCCTCCACAACCTACAGACAAGCCTCGTACTTCCTAGCTGAAGTTAGTCGTTGCGTCGGCTCAAGAGCGAGCGAAGCCTCGCCAACCTCTCACCGACCCAGACGGTGAGGGAATCATTCAGTGAATGAACCTCATAGAAATGAACCGCACCCCTATAATTCCCCGATGAGCGACCAATTCTTCGACAGTCCAGTTCTTAACTCTCCCTACCAGTCTCCTTCACGTCATTGGGAACTGGACTCGGACGGTCAACCCACAGGCCAGATCCTCGAATCGAGAAGGCGCTCTTCGCTACAAACGCCAGTCCCCACTCCAAAGAAAATGAAGCGCAGTCAAGCTGAATTGGGGCTCGGACTAGAACAAGGATCTGGATCTCAATCTCAGCGATACGACCCAATCCCAATCATCAATGAGGTTCGTTCTCAAGTTTCGGCGTGGCGTTCCTTACCCCCCAGCGAATGGCAAGTGACACCCGAAACTGCACGACTCATGCAGCATTGGCGAAACCATGAGTTTAGGGCAGAGCGTCCGTTCTTCTGTCAGATCGAAGCTGCCGAAACAGCGATCTGGCTCACCGAGGTCGCGCCTAAACACAGACGAAGAGAAACAACCTCCGTAGTGCTTGATCACCTTGCGGCGGCAAATGAAGTGTCGGATTCGCAGTACCCGGTCCTTCCTCGGCTCGCATTGAAACTCGCTACCGGCGCCGGAAAAACCACAGTGATGGCAATGCTCATAGCTTGGCAGACCATAAACGCAGTGCGCCATCCCAATAGTTCGCTGTTTACTCGGGGCTTCTTGGTAGTCACGCCCGGAATCACCATTCGAGACCGTCTGCGCGTACTCAAGCCAAGCGATCCCGACAGCTACTACAAGAGCCGAGAGTTGGTACCTGAAGACATGCTGCATGATCTTGCTCGCGCGGAGATTGTCATCACCAACTACCACGCGTTTATACGACGTGAGGCCATGAAGATTTCCAAGGGCGGTCGAGCACTCCTGTACGGAAAGGTCGAATCCCAGGACACACGCGAGTCAGACGGCCAGATGCTGCAGAGAGTTTGCCCCGAACTGCTGGGCATGAAGAACATCGTTGTCTTTAACGATGAGGCGCACCATTGTTATCGGGAGAGGGCATCGGATTCGGATGAAGGCGATCTTAAAGGCGACTTGAAGGAGGAGGCTGAAAAGAACGCTGAAGCGGCACGGGTGTGGATATCGGGCCTTGAAGCAATCCCGAACACTCGGGGATTGAACCTGCTGCGCGTCTTCGACTTGTCGGCGACCCCCTTCTTCCTGTCAGGCTCAGGCTATCAGGAAGGCACGTTGTTTCATTGGACCATGAGCGACTTTTCGCTTCTTGACGCAATTGAGTGTGGCATCGTCAAGCTACCGCGCGTGCCAGTCTCCGACAACATTCCGAGTGCGGATGTACCGGTTTTTCGCAACTTATGGGAGCACATCGGCAAAGCGCTACCCAGTGGTCGACGCACGAAGAAGAGCCTGTTGGATCCTGCGGCCATTCCGATGCAATTGCAGACGGCTTTACAGGCGCTTTACGGCCACTACGAACGCACATTTGTGGCTTGGGCCAACGCTCACATAGATGAGCCACCCTGCTTCATCATTGTGTGCAACAACACTTCGACATCAAAGCTGGTCTACGACTACGTTTCTGGCTATGAGCGAATTAGCAAGGATGGCACAACCGTCCCTCAAAACGGCGCACTCCCACTATTCCAGAACTACGACCGGAACGGCAGGCCACACGCAAGGCCACGAACGCTCCTGATCGATTCCATTCAGATTGAGTCGGGAGAGGCGCTTGACAAGAGCTTCAGCGAGGTCGCCGCCGACGAGATTGAGCAATTCAAGCGTGATCGGGTGGAGCGGAGCGGCAACCCGGCTGATCGCGACAACATCTCAGATCAAGACCTTTTGCGCGAGGTCTTGAATACCGTCGGCAAGCCCGGCCGACTCGGCGAGTCGATTCGCTGCGTCGTGTCGGTGGCGATGCTCTCGGAGGGATGGGATGCCAACACCGTCACCCACATTTTGGGTGTTCGAGCTTTCGGAACGCAGCTACTGTGCGAGCAGGTTGTGGGACGCGCGTTGAGAAGACAGTCCTACGAACTTAACGAACGGGGACAGCTCAACGCTGAGTACGCCGATGTGCTAGGCATTCCGTTCGACTTCACTTCCAAACCCCATGTCGTAGCGCCCCCGAAACCGCAGGAACGGATTCTTGTTCGAGCCATTTCGCCACAACGCGACGGTCAAGAGATCCGATTTCCGCGTGTTGCCGGGTACCGGATCGAAATGCCCGAATCTTGCCTGCGGGCCAAGTTCGATGAATACTCAAGGTTGGAACTCACTCCTGAAATTGTTGGCCCCACCATCACCACGAATGAAGGTCTGATTGGAAAAAGCGCAGATTTGACTCTCGAACATCTCGAAACGACACGCTTCGCCACAGTCGAGTTCCACCTCGCCACGCACCTGTTCTCACGACATTGGAGCGAACTCGAGGATTCGCCCGAGCGCTTCGGGCAGCTACGGGTAATCGTCCGGCGTTGGTTACGAACAAATCTGACCTGCAAGGGCGATACCTATTGCGCACAGCTACTGTACCTCCCGCTTGCTGAACAGGCGTGCGAAAAGATCACTCGGGCCATCCTCCGCCACTTTGAGGACCAAAAGCCAGTCAAGGCACTCCTTCAACCCTTCACACCGGAAGGTTCGACAAACACGATCCACTTCACCACCGCAACTTCCAAGACCATCTGGAGAACGCGCGAAGACCGCTGCCATGTGAATTACGCGGTATGTGACAGCGAGTGGGAAGCTCAATTCTGTCGCATCGTCGAAGCCCATGCCCGCACCATCTCCTATGTCAAGAACCAAGGCCTCGGATTTGAGGTGCCCTATTTCGATCAGGGCATCGAACACCGCTACCTGCCAGACTTCATCGTGCGTGTGTTCGATTCGCGAGGGCGGAGTGACCCGCTCAATCTCGTAGTCGAAATCAAAGGAGTTCGTGATGAGAATGCGAAACTGAAGGCGGACACCATGCAGAAGTACTGGGTGCCTGCGGTGAATCGTATTGGAGATTTCGGGCGCTGGGCTTTTCTTGAACTTTCGGACGTAACAACCATGGAGTCCGACTATGAGCGTGAGATTATCAAGCAATTGCCAGATTCCACCATTCGAGCAAGCAACTGGTTCGCAGAGGCGGGCGGCACAGCCCCGAACATCCAACCGATTCCAAGGCGCCGCAGCACACCGAGTCAATGATACTTGTCGATACTTCCGTGTGGATCAAACACTTTGGTATTGGCTTGCCGGAACTGCGGCAAGGTCTGCTAGAGAAGAGAGTTCTAATGCACCCCATGGTAATAGGTGAACTTGCTTGCGGAAACCTACCGAACCGCACGGCGACCTTAAGAATGTTCGAAGACATGGATCGTATTTCCGAAGCAAGCCACGAAGAGGTTCTCGATCTCATTGAAACAGAAGTCCTGATGGGAACGGGCATCGGCTACATTGACACGCATCTGCTCTGTTCAGCGCTGAAGGAATCCGGCACGTTGCTTTGGACTCAAGACTCAAGGCTCGAAACCGCCGCCAAGCGCCTTGGTGTAGCGTTCAAGCACCCGCTCACTGACTAATTGCACCCAACACCCACGTTCAAAATCACTTATTCTGAGACTCTGACCTGTATCCAGACTTGCCATGGCAAATCCAAAGAAGCGAACCAAGCAGGTTGCCGCCCTGACCCACATGCACGCTTCGCGCAAGAACATTCCGACTACGGAAGATCAAGCTGTGATGTCGAACGAGGAGCGAGACCCGATTCTCGCCGCGTTCGAGCGGCGGGCGCCCGACCTCGACCCCCAGTTCGTCTGGCGAGGAAAGGACGTGCGCAATTGGCACGACTTGATCGTAAGGGCTCCTCCCCTCTATATCCAAGAAAAGGTGCATCCCAAGGCGCTGATCGACGACCTCAAGCGAGAGATGGAGGAGAGAACAGGGAAAGAGCCACGAATCCCCGATCTTTTTGCCGACTTCAATGGATTGCCGCCGGAGGCCGAGCGGACGGACTTCTATCAGCACGAAGGCAATTGGTCCAATCGCATGATCCTAGGTGACAGCCTGCATGTGATGGCCTCTTTAGCTGAACGTGAGGCACTGAAGGGCAAGGTTCAGTGTATCTATTTGGACCCTCCCTATGGAATCAAGTTCAACTCGAACTTTCAGCCGTCCACATCAAGCCGGGACGTGACCGATGGAAAGCTGGAGCACATCACCCGCGAGCCGGAACAGGTAAAAGCGTTTCGGGATACATGGAAGGATGGTATCCATTCCTATCTTACCTATCTGCGCGACCGGCTGACGGTGGCGCGGGATCTGCTGACAGACAGCGGCTCGATCTTTGTGCAGATTGGGGATGAGAATGTGCATCGGGTGAGGGCGTTGATGGATGAAGTGTTTGGAGAGGACAACTTTATTTCGCAGATAGCGTTCAACACAACGTCTGGGTCGACTTCAATTCATCTTTCAAATCCAAAGGACTTCGCACTTTGGTACTCAAAGAGTAAGAGTTCATTGAAGTTCCGGAGGCTATTCAGTGCGCGTCCATTTGATGCAGAAAACCCCGGCCCATATAGAGTTGTTGAGACGAAGGGCATCAAATTACCGCTTGCAAGCTTTTTGCAGCGAGGTGGCGAGTTGTCCGATCCCGATGTCCGGATATTGCGGATGGGAGATCTAACATCCCAACGCCAAGGGCGACCATCTGGAGAGCTCTCGGCGATGGGGTTTCCTCTCAATTTTGAGTATCGAACCTATCGGCCACCTGGCACTAGAGGATGGAGCACGACAAAGCAAGGACTAAATAGAGCGGTAATGGCGAACCGCCTTCATGGTGCAGAAACTTCAATCAGCCTCGTGCGCTATTTTGACGAGTCTCCTTACATTCCATTAAACAGTTCTTGGGATGACACAGGCGGCACGCTTGGAACAGAAAAGTCATATGTAGTACAAACAAACACTCGGGTGGTGGAGAGGTGCATATTGATGTCCACGGATCCCGGCGATCTAGTCCTAGATCCAACCTGCGGCTCCGGCACCACAGCCCATGGCGCAGAGCAATGGGGCCGACGTTGGATTACGATTGACACTTCTCGAGTCGCGCTCGCGCTCGCTCGTGCTCGCATCATGGGTGCACGCTATCCCTACCATTTTCTTGCGGACACTCTGGAAGGACAACAAAAGGAAGCGGAAATAACCAGACAGGCACCATCCTCTCAGCCCACCTACGGGAACATACGCCAAGGCTTCGTTTACACGCGCGTACCGCACATCACATTGAAATCCATTGCAAACAATTCGGAGATCGACATCATCTACGAGCGCCTGCAACCCAAAGTAGAGGTCGAACTCGCCAACTTGAATACAGCCCTTGAAGGTCACACAACGTCCTTCATGGTGGAAACCGGAGGCCGGAAGGGTCAAGAAATCGACTTTACGGATGCGAGTGAAGTGGCCCTTCCCTCCGGAGAGCCCGCAACAGCAAATGCGCTCATGGAATGGGAAGTACCGCGAGATCTGCCAGAAGATTGGCCTGAGACCGCAACGGCTCCCCACGAAGCGTTTTGGCAGGCTCGAACTGCGCGCCAAAAGGAAATCGATGCATCCATTGCTGCAAAGGCCGATTTCGAATACCTATACGACAAACCCTATGAGGATCGCACCAAAGTCCGCGTTTCAGGGCCATTCACGGTAGAAACCCTGTCACCTCATCGCATGGTGGGTTTCGATCAAGACGGTCAAGAAATTGACACTGTGCAAGAAGCCCGGGCACCCTACGGCGTGGGGCAGGATTTTGCCGGAATTATGATGGAGAACCTGAGGAGCTCCGGTATCCAGCAAGTCGCGAAGGAAAGTCGAATCGAATTTACGTCATTGAAGGGATGGCCGGGACCGTACGTCGACTTTGAAGGTCGCTATCTCGAACAGCCAGCTACGAAGACAGAGCACCGGCTACGGGACGAAAGCGGCGAATACCAGCTTGACAACAGCGAGGGATCGGCAATCGAAAAACGCGCCGCTATCTTGGTCGGGCCGGAATTCGGCACGGTCACGCGCCCGCATCTCATCGAAGCCGCCCGCGAAGCGGCAGAGATGGGCACAGACATCCTCATTGCCTGCGCCTTCAGTTTCGATGCGCAAGCAAGCGACACTTCCAAGTACGGGCGAATGCCAATCCTCAAGGCGCGCATGAACGCGGACCTCTACATGGCGGACGACCTCAAGAACACACGAAGTGCCAACCTGTTCGTGGTGTTCGGCGACCCGGACCTAGATGTATTGCCGGACGAACAGGACGCGGACAAGATTCGCGTCCGAGTAAACGGCACCGATGTATACGATCCAAGAAGCGGACAAATCCGCTCGCACGGACCGAACGAGCTGGCCTGTTGGTTCATCGACACCGACTACAACCAAGAAAGCTTCTTCGTGCGCCACGCATACTTCCTAGGCGCATCCGACCCTTACAAGAGCCTCAAAACCACGCTCAAGGGAGAGATTGACGAGGACGCGTGGGCCACCCTCAAGAGCGATGTGTCTCGACCGTTCAAGATACCTGAGTCAGGCCGAATTGCGGTGAAGGTTATCAACCATTTTGGCGATGAGGTGATGAAGGTGTTGAAGGTTTAGTGCGTGAGCCGATTTCGTTGGCCACGTTGCGTTCACTCGTTTCCCATCCATTTAAGGGTAACAGTTGTGCATATGATTATGTACACTATCGAACGCACCAACGGCAGGACTCATGATGCAATTCATCAGTGTGAGGGAACTGCGGAACCGCTCCGCAGCCATCTGGAAAATGCTTTCCGAAGAGAAGGACTTGGTCGTGACATCGAACGGCAAGCCCATTGCCTTGCTGTCGGCGACCTCGGACGAGACGATTGAAGAATCCCTCGGTGCCATTAGACGGGCTCGGGCGCAGAACGCCGTGGCGGCGATGCAGCAGGCTTCGCTCAAGGCGGGCACCGATCAACTGACCATGAAGGAGATTGACGCCGAAGTCCGGGCCGCGCGGCGGGAACGGCGGAAGTGAAGATTGTAGTGGACACCAATGTTCTGGTCTCCGGCCTGCTCTCGCCCTTTGGCCCACCCGCTGAAGTGGTGCGATTGATTGCCGCCAATCTGGTGCAGCTCCTTTACGACCCGCGCATCTTGGCCGAGTACCAGCAAGTCCTCACACAGCCAAAGTTCCCATTTGCGCCAAGCCGCGTGGAAGCTCTGTTGACTCAGGTCGAGGCAGACGGCGAGTTGGTCACGGCATCCCCATTGGTTAAACCACTGCCAGACTCCGACGACGAGGCTTTTCTGGCTGTCGCCATTTCGGGCAGAGCGCGATTTCTTGTTACCGGGAATCTCAGAGACTTCCCCGCCGTCTATCGGCAGGGCGTTTCGGTGATTTCGCCTCGGGCTCTCGTCGAGTCCTACAGAGTTGCGGGACCGTCGGAAATCTAGGAAGCGAAGTTATCGAATCTTTGTAGACTAGGACACATATTTGTTGTACGAATTCTGGTCAAAGTAACGCTCGAAGCTTCTCGCTACGCCCTCCTGAAGTAGGTCAATCACTGTACGATTAAACCTTGCGCTTTTCGTCTTCGCCGTTCATTTCCCCTAGTGTCAGCGAAAAAAACCATCTTCCTTCCATAAGGAGTGCGAATGCTGGCCGAATACGTGCACTCAACCTAAGGCACAATAGCGAAATGATCTCATCTACTGAGGATGAAGTCGCCACGATTCTTGGACTCCTGGTGGTCGGTGTTCGGCCGCGGGACTATGTGCCCGGTGCGTATGTGCAGTTCTTGCGCCTAGCGGGTCGAAGTCTTTCCGACCCGATAGCCGATGAACTTGAAATTGACGGCACCCTATCGGATGTGTTGACACGAATTGATGAGAAGCTCAAGGCGCACAATCAACGCCGAATTGACATCGTGAGCGCGGAGCGCGAAATCCTTGAAGAGAAATTCCCGCTCGCCGCCATTCAGCAACTCGTGCGAAACGCGGTCATGCACCGCGATTATGAATCTTCAAACGCTCCCGTGAGAATCACTTGGTTCGACGATAGGATCGAGATTCTCAACCCGGGCGGTCCTTTCGGCGCTGTCACTCAGGACAATTTTGGGCAACCCGGACTCACCGACTACCGCAATCCAAACCTCGCCGAGGCAATGAAAGTCCTGGGCTACGTGCAAAGATTTGGTGTGGGCATACCGAGTGCCAGACAATTGATATCCGCTGCCGGGCATCCAGATTTAGAATTCACAACAACGCCGACCCATGTACTGGTCACAATAAGGGCGGCGACTGAGCGTGAGGAGTGTGCCAAATGACCTCGCCTGTCCTGACGTTCTTCAACAACAAGGGTGGAGTCGGGAAGACTTCGCTTGTGTATCACCTGGCATGGATGCTCTCTGAATGCGGGGAGAGGGTCCTCGCTTGTGATCTTGATCCGCAAGCCAATCTGACCAGTTCCTTCCTCAGCGAGGACGAACTTGAGTCCCTGTGGATTGGGGAACCGCAGAATCAAACCGTCTTTCAGTGTGTCGCGCCTCTCACCGAGGTGGGCAACCTGCGCGAGCCTCGGGTTCATATGGCCTCCGATGCGCTAGGTGTTATTCCGGGAGACTTGGCGCTGTCCGGGTTTGAGAGCAATTTATCGAGCGAATGGCCAAACGCGCTTGCAGAAGCCAATTTGTACCGACCGTTTCGCATACTCACGGCGTTCTGGCAAATCATGCAACTTGGCGCTCGTAGCATGGATGCGACCCTTGTCTTGGTCGATGTGGGACCTAACCTAGGTGCGCTGAATCGATCCGCTTTGATTGCCACGGATCATGTGATCGCCCCACTCGGGGCGGATCTGTTCTCGCTCCAAGGCCTAAAGAGCGTGGGACCTTGCTTGAGAAGCTGGAATCGAGAATGGAACAAACGACGCGAAAACTGGAACACACCTGAATTTGACTTGCCTGAGGGAAGAATGAATCCCATTGGTTATATCCTCCAAGGACATGGCGTACATCTTGGCCGTCCGGTGAAGTCCTACGACAGGTGGGTGAATCGTATGCCCGAAGCGTACTCAAGATACCTGATGAAGAAAGAAGCAGGGCCATTTCCCGCCAATCCGGAAAGTGACCCCCACTGCCTTGCAATGGTGAAGCACTTTCGAAGTCTGATTCCACTCGCACAGGAAGCACGGAAACCAATATTTCACTTGGCGAGCGCAGATGGTGCCATTGGTGCGCATGCCGCGGCTGTTTGGGAGGCGGGCCTCGACTTCAAAAGGCTTGCGGACAGCATACGGCAGAGGATGGGACTTGTCGCTTAGT
>CAZNYE010000378.1:0-2672 GCA_964577185.1 uncultured Pseudomonadales bacterium
CAAGCATAAGAACTTGATTTGCCCGGTCGGGATCTCGCTCCTTGGCGCGATCAAAGAACCAAAGCTGACAGGGCACGGTGCGGGTATAGAAAAAATTGCCACGGATATCGACCATCAGGTCCACAGCACCAGTCTCCACGAATTTGCGGCGCACCTTGGCTTCGTCGCGCCCGGCGCTCGATGCCTGTGACGACATGACCACGCCTGCGCGGCCCTTCTCATTGAGATAGCTATAGAAGTACTGCAGCCACAGGTAGTTAGCGTTGGAGACCTTTTTCGCCCTGTTGACACCCGGCAGGCCGAACGGCAGTCGCTTGTCTCCTTTGATCTTTTCGGCATCCACTTCATCGACGTTGAAGGGTGGATTCGCCATGACGAAATCGCACTTGCCAGCTAATTCGTGCGGATCCTTGTAATAGGTGATGGCTTCATTGCCAGCGCGAATGCTGCCTTCAAGACCATGAACAGCGAGATTAATCTGGGCGAGCTTTGCCGTGGTTTCGTTTTTTTCGTGGCCGTAGAAGGTGACACGCTTCATAGTGTCTTCACCGGCATCTTCAATGAAGTGGCTTGACTGGAAGAACATGCCGCCCGAACCACAAGCTGGGTCGAGTACCATCCCGTGATTCGGTTCGATCGTGTTTACGATAGTTTGAACAATTGAAGGTGGCGTGAAGAATTCGCCGTTGTCGTGCGCCTTGTCCTTTGAAAACTCGACGAGGAAGTACTCGTATATGCGACCGAACACATCGCCTGAGGCATCGCGCAGGACATCGGAATCGAAGGTACGCATCATTTCTTCGAGCACATTGTTTTCGAGACGCTCGTAATCCTTCGGCAGTTGGCCAGCAAGCGGCGGAAACTTGCGTTCTATGGCTTCCATCGCGGCGGTGACCGCGTTGCCAAGATTGTTGTCCTTGCGGCGTTCTAGGAGCACGTCGAATCGAGCTTGTTCAGGAAGCATGAGGGCGCGGCGCTTGGTGAAATCGGCCTCGATCAGATTGCGCCTTGGCATCTTGCCTTCATTGATGTCTTGCTCAATGGCATCGCGCGCCCGGAAATAGCGGTTGGTTGCCTGGCGCAGGAAGATCAAGCCCAGAACGGGCATGAAGTACTCATTGCTGGCGAGGTTTGAATTGGCCCGCAGATTGTCAGCGAGCTTCCAGAGATTTGCGTTGAATTGTTCAATGTCGGTGAGGTGGTCTGCTATCAATTGCCTGGTTGTCTTTTAACTCGGCTGCCAATGGTAACGGAATCGCCCGGTTGACAACGAATGCCGGTCCAACTTGGGATATGCTCTGGAGGTTCAGGGAAGAGTTGGCTTACTACATGTCTATTCGTGCCAAGCAAATTGATGTGCCGGAGACGGATCCGTTTCAGTATGACCTACTTCAGAGAAGGCGCCTTGTCGTGACTCTGGCCGATACGTTGGTCGGCACTCATGGCCCGGCGGTTTTCTCCATTGATGGTGTTTGGGGAACGGGAAAGACGACGTTTGTTCGGATGCTGGCGCAGGTGTTGAAGAAGAAGGGAGTCAACGTTGTCTCTGTGAATGCTTGGGAAACTGACTATTCCCGAGATCCGTTGAATGTCTTGAGTGCATCTGTTCTACGCGATGCAGCCATATCGGACAGCGGCAAACGCGAACGTTTCAAGAACGCAGCCTCGAGTTTGATAGCCGACTTGATTCCGGCAACGACGAAAGCTGTATTGAAGGCAACGGTGCCTGGTGTGGGAATTGCAGCCGACCGCCTGGTAGACGCAATTTCGAAACTGCTGGAGCAACCGGAAAGCGCTTCCATACATGGATCCCAAGCCATGGAAGACTTTCCTACGCGTCTTAAGGACATGGCATCGCCCGGTGAGGAAACGGAAGGCCCCTTGGTAGTAATCGTCGATGAACTCGATCGGTGTCGACCCGACTATGCAGTTTCAATGCTCGAGACAATTAAGCACTTTTTCGATATTGAGGGTGTCGTGTTTCTCTTGGCGGTCAATCGAAGCCAGCTAGACGAGTCGGTCAGGACGTTGTATGGAACAGTGAAAGATCCCGAGAGCTATTTCAGACGATTCTTTGATGTGGAATTGCGCCTTTCGCAGGGAGATACGGTCCCGTTTGCACGATCAGTACTCTCGGAGCTGGAACTGACTGAACCCAAATTGGTGTCAGACACACTGGTCATGTTCTTGTCATCGGGACCCTACAGCCTGCGGCTCATTGATCGGACCATTCGATTTTACAGTCTGGTGGAGTCGGGCCTACATCGAACACATCTGCAGAGATGCCAATGGATGCTCGCCACGGCGATTCTGCTCCGCCTCATGGACGAAGAGGCCTACAGGCGTTTCGTTCAGCATGAAATCACCGACCTGGATTTGGCGGACAAGGTGTTCGAAGCGCCTTGGGCAGAACGGCTGCGAGAGAGGCAGTATGGACAAATGATTGAGGCGACGCTTGTGGTTGTCCGAGGCGTGTTTGTGGATGGGCAGCGACACGGGAGTAAGCTCTGGCAATGGCGAGTAGCCAATGGAGAGAAGAGCGAATCAACTGGGGATACCGAGAATTTCATACGACTGGTTGAAGGATTTTCGGACATTGCCGATTCGCCTGTAGAACAATGGCGGGAAATCACGCAGCGCATAGACCTTCTGGAAATTTCGAGGGCCTAATC
>CAZNYE010000379.1:0-4847 GCA_964577185.1 uncultured Pseudomonadales bacterium
TTCGTTGACTGCTTTCACCTGTTGCAGGGTCATTTGCCGGGAAACGAACTACATGTGGTTTCGGAAGTGACTGTACCAGGTGGTAGTGTCGATTACTTCCTTGTGTCTGCTTTGGAAGGAAGAGTGAAGGATTTCGTCGGAATCGAGCTTCAAACGTTGGACACTACTGGAACCGTTTGGCCGGAACGCCAACGATTGCTTAAAGAGTTGGGATTCGAGGTGGATGATGCCGATGTAAACTCAAAAAAGCCTTACGGCATGAACTGGAAAATGACGGCCAAGACAATTCTTATACAGCTTCATCACAAGGTGCGCACGTTCGAGAATCTGAACAAACACCTTGTGCTCGTTGTTCAGGACAAGTTCTTGCAGTATATGGCAAGGGAATTTACGTTTGAGCATCTGACTTTAGCCCGTAACTCAGATCCAATGCACTTCCATTCCTATAGCCTTTCCAAGAAAGCGGAAGGCCATCGGATGACACTGGCTGAGCGGTTTAGTACCGACACACAAGGGATCGCTCTGTGCATGGGTCTTCAGGCAGAGGCTAACGTAAGGCTAGAGGAAATTGCGGCAGCGATTGAGGCAAAAATCTCGGAAGCTACTTTGTTCAAAATTTCAGGGCAAGTTGATGTCGCTCGCAGCGTTTAGGAACAACATAGGCGGACGGAGTCTGAGAGATTGCTAATGGATTGGTAGTATTGCATCTAAGTGCCGAACGATTATGGGGTAAGACATGAGCAGAGAGTCTGACTTGGAGATTGAGAAGAAAAAATGGGACGCTTACATGAGTTGGGGAAGCTGGCGGTGTGAGGGTGGAATGAGTCTAATTGCTTGGTGGTCGTTGGATTTCGTCTCTTTTTCCGAGGTTCTTTCAATTCAAATTGATTGGACGATAGGAGAATAATCGGGGATTAGATTGTCGCCGGAATGAGAGTCTAACTGACACGTGTATGCCAACGACAAGCAGGAGCAGCGTTAGCGCAAGTGAGATAGAGGATGAAGGCAGAAAAGATAGGTAAATGCTGGTGTGGGTGCGGAAAACACACCGGGCACTTCTTTGCTCCTGGATGTGACAAGAAGGCACAAGAAGCTCTACTTGACATTGTATACGGAAGCGGGACCACAGCCGACAGATTAGCAAGGCTCGGATATTGCCCATTCAATAGCGTCACTAAGTCAAGAGATCGTCTGAACAAAGAGAGAAAAGGTCTTGGGAATTGATTGGCCATCGCCTATTGGTGGCACTTTTGGTAGATTCGTGTCCTGAGAGGTGGGAGGGGATGGAGCAAGGGAGAGTCGGAACACAGCAGCCGTTAGCTCGTAAGGCACTGAAAGCACGACGTATTTCCGTTCGGATTGGGGTGCCAAGGCGGTGGGATATACCGGCATCGGAGATGAGTGGGGTGTGTGTCCCCATTGCCGTGAATGATGTGTATCCCCTCACACCCGGTCCACATGCACGCAGGCTCAGCATGGAGTAGAGTTTTCCTTTTCAGTGCGTGGGTTCTTCATGCAGATATTCCCCGGCATCCTCGCCTCGCTAGTCGCTCTAACTGTCTGCCTCGTGTCGCATGCAGCCGAAGAGATTCGTTTCGAAGACTTGCTGCCCGAAGGCTTGGATGTGGCGCGGGAAGTTCCGTCAGAAATCGAAGGCGTTACTCTGGTTGAACTCAATGACGGCAGCTTCGTCTATGCGTTCGATGGGAAACCGTTCTTTTTTTCGGGCAATCTCTTCAGTTTCTCCGAATCGGGTATCTCGAATCTCTCCGAGGCCTATCGATCTGATCAACGCATGGAAATCCTCGGCAGTATCGACCCGGACGATGCGGTGATATTTCCCGCATCCAATCCTCGGCGCGAAACTCTGTGGGTGTTCACCGATGTCACCTGTGGCTATTGCCAGCTCTTTCATCGCGAGATTGCTGAGTACAACGCCTTGGGCCTTGAGGTTCGCTACCTCGCATTTCCGCGCTTCGGCATGGACTCGGAGAGTGGCGAACTCTTGGAGACCGCATGGTGCTCCAAGGATCGCAAAGATGCGATCACTCGCCTCAAGGCTGGAGAGTCCTTGCCGCCCAAGCGGTGCGACAGCCCTGTGGCGGAGCACTTTTTGCTCGGACAGCGTTTAGGGGTGAACGGTACGCCAGCAATCTTTTCGGGCCGAGGAGTGCAGTTGCCTGGATTCGTTCCTGCGGATCAAATCATGGCGCGCCTCGGCCTCAGTTCAGGAACTGCAAATTAGATGTATTGGAAGGGAACCAATCATGAGAATGAAAGCCACTCTTGTCTTGCCGCTTGCACTTTTCCTAACCGCCTGTACCCCGATCAACGATGAGGAGCGCTTGAGACTCGCCTTTGAAACCGCACAGCCCGGCTCCGTGATTGAAATTGCCGAGGGTGTCATCCCAATCACGCGCAGCCTGACACTCATTAGCGACGGCGTGACCGTCACGGGCGCCGGAATGGACAAAACCACGCTCGACTTCTCCGATCAAGTGCAGGGCGCTGAGGGGATCCTCGTAAACGCGAGCGATTTCACCATCGAAGATCTGACAATTGAGGACACCGTTGGCGATGCGCTGAAGATCAACCAGGGCACCAACATTGTGGTGCGCCGCGTGCGTACCCATTGGACCGGCGGGCCACAAACCAAAAATGGAGCCTATGGCATCTATCCCGTGCAGGTCGACGGTGTGCTCGTCGAAGAGAGTGTTGCTGTTGGCGCTTCCGACGCCGGCATCTATGTCGGACAGTCACGTAACATTGTGGTGCGCAACAACGAGGCCTATTACAACGTGGCGGGCATCGAAATCGAGAACTCTCAAGATGCGGACGTCTATGGAAATCGAACGGAGAACAATACCGGCGGCATCCTGGTGTTCAACATGCCGAATCTGGCGGAAGTGGGTGAGCGCACTCGCGTATTCGGCAATGAGATTGTTTCCAACAACACCTCGAACTTTGGACGCGAAGGCACCGCGGTCGCTGGCGTGCCTGCTGGAACTGGCCTGCTGATCAATGCCAATGATCGTGTCGAAGTGTTCGAGAATCAGTTCGATGACAACAGAACCGCGCACGTGCTGATCGCCTCGAGTTTTGATGAGAGCCAAGGCGTCCAGCCAACTTTCGATCCATTTCCTGAGACGTTGTACATACACGACAACTCGTACTCGGGCGGTGGCGACGCGCCAGATATTGAGGAGCTTGAAACCCTGCGCCAGGCAGCCTTCAGTGAATCTGGACGTCTGCCTTCAGTCGTCTGGGATGGCGTGGTCAATCCAGACAAGGTCACGGATGGGGTACTGCCGCCAGAATTGGCGATTTGCTTGGGCGACCCGGTTGACGCACAACTTGTGAACGTGGACGCGGGCGGCGGATACACCAACATTTCTGTGGACATGACATCGCACCTCTGTGTCCATGACCGGCTCACCGCCGCCACATCTGTGGCAACTCCGCACGGCTAGTGCGTCAGGTTTCGGCAGCGCAGCTTGCGCTTCTCGCGTTGCTGCTCTGGGGCTGCGCACAGCCAACAGGTGTTCGCCAGCATGATCCCCTAGATCCCCCGCAAAGGCTCAGTGACTGGCGGCTGCTCACGAAGGATGCCCAGTCGCTCGGGCTTGCCGAGGGTTCCTTCGCCTATGATCTAGAGACTCCGCTCTTTTCTGACTATGCGCAGAAGCTGCGCACCGTCTGGATGCCCGAGGGTACCCGCGCAAGCTACCAGGGTGATCGGGTGTTTGAGTTTCCGCTGGGGACTATCATCTCCAAGACATTCTTTTTCCCGGTCGGAGATGGCTATCTGAGTGCGAACTGGGATTACCCATTCGACGAGGAACTCCGCAGGCTTGACACCAGCCAATTGAGACTCATAGAGACACGTCTCTTGGTGCGTTCGCCGAGCGGCTGGGTGGCTGTGCCCTATCTGTGGGACCACACACAATCCGAAGCCCATCTCGCCATTACAGGTGCATTGGAATCCCTTGCGATATTGACACCGGAAGGATCGATTCAACAGGCAAGCTACCTCGTCCCCAGCCGAAACCAATGCGCAAGTTGCCACGAGCGACGCAACAGCGGCGGAATTCATCCCATTGGCCCCAAGGCTTGGAACCTGAATGTCGAGCGTTGGCTGAGACTTGGCTATCTAGAAACCAAGCTACCCATGTCTCATCACCGACTGGCGTCGGGTGCTCGTCGCTATCTGGATGTGAACTGTGCCCACTGTCACAGCGAAGAAGGGGCGGGAGACACCTCTGGTCTGTTCCTGGAGATTTCCGAGACTTCAGCCCTTCGCCTTGGTGTTTGCAAGCCGCCCATTGCCGCCGGGCAGGGAACAGGGGGACACACACATAGCATCGAGCCTGGCGCACCGGAAGAATCTATCCTCGTGTTTCGCATGCGCACGCGCGACCCCGCCGAGATGATGCCCGAGCTAGGCCGCAGTCTCGTGCATGAATCGGCCGTCGTGCTGGTTGAGGAATGGATATCAGCCATGAGCGGAAGCTGCGGCTAAGCCGCCGAAAGTCAGTCCTGGCGCTCTCTTTCAATGCGATTTCGGCGAGTGAGCCGAACCAAATCGCGTACACTTGTCGCCTTCCCGACCTGCACCTTGGCGACATCTGATTTCATGTCCAAAGGCTCCCTCATAGTGCTTGGTTCCGGTCCGGCTGGATACACGGCCGCCCTCTACGCAGCGCGTGCCAACCTGCCGACCCGGCTGATCACCGGCATTGAGGTTGGTGGGCAGCTCACCACCACTACCGATGTGGAAAACTGGCCGGGAGGCCATGAGTCACTCCAGGGGCCGGAGCTCATGCAAAATATGGCGGAACATATGGAAC
>CAZNYE010000380.1:0-4308 GCA_964577185.1 uncultured Pseudomonadales bacterium
CAACGGGTTTATGGGGAAAGGGCTCTCCGAGGAGGCGATTAAAGCCCAAGGATTCCTGAAGAAACTGCTCCACTGGAGGCGAGATGCGTCGGCAGTGACGCATGGCAAACTAACGCACTATGCGCCCCGTGACGGCACCTATGTGTATTTCCGACACAATACGGAGCAGCGGGTGATGGTTGCGATGAACAAGAACGCGCAAGTCCACCAATTGGCTCTGTCACGCTTCTTTGAAATGCTCGGAGAGGCGGACGAAGCCGTAGACGTGCTGACCGGTGAGACCTATCCGCTGGAAGGCGAGATTCAGATTCCTGCACGCGGATTCCTATTGCTGGAGTATTAGTGGGGCCTCGCTTCACACCAATGCGATGAGCCCAATGGCGCCCTCGACATCGGGCAAGGCCTGCCTCGTCAATTGAATCACTCGCTTGGTGATCGATGATAATTCCACCTATCATGCGCCGACTCACCATAGGAACAACGCGTTTCAAATGCACATTACTCGGAACATACTCGTGAAACCCCATAAGGCCACGCCCACAGGGCGCCTGAATACGCGCAGAAATTCAACCATTGCAGCCACGATGATCGCGTCCCTTGCGTGGCTTTCTGCGGCTGTTTCTCACGCGGAATCCATCACAGTCGTTTCTTTCGGCGGCTCCTATGCCAAGGCGTGCGTCGATGCCTATCACAAGCCCTTTACCGAGGCGACCGGAATCGAAGTCAGGCTCGAGGACTACAACGGCGGGTTGGCGCAGGTTCGCGCGCAGGTGGAGTCCGGTGCCGTGCATTGGGATGTCGTGGACTTGGAAATGGCCGATGCGGAGCTTGCCTGCGACGAGGGAATCATCGAATTTGTGGAACTCGACGACCTCCCCGCAGGTGTGAATGGAGAGCCGGCGGTAGAAGACTATCCAGAGGAGGTTATGTCCGAATGTGGTCCCGGAGGTATCTACTTCTCGACAATCTACGCATACAACAAGGATTACATCAAAGGAGAGGCACCGCAGACAATGGAGGATTTCTTTGACTTGGAGAAATTCCCCGGACGGCGTGGAATGCGCAGGGTTCCGCTAGGGAATCTTGAGTTCGCCCTGATCGCCGATGGTGTTCCACTCGATCAGATATACACAACCCTAGATACGGAGGAAGGGGTGAACAGGGCCTTTCGTAAACTCGACACCATCAAGCATCAGGTGGTTTGGTGGGAAGCTGGCGCGCAGCCACCGCAGATGCTCGCCGACGGTGAAGTTTTGATGAGCACAGCATGGAACGGTCGCATATTCAACGCGCAAGTACTTGAAGACCAGCCATTTGTAATCGTGTGGGATGGGCAGATTCTTGCCGTCAGCGGCCCCCTGTCCATTGTTGCCGGAACGCCGCGCTACGAGGCGGCGCTGTCGTTCGTGCGCTTCGCCAACCGCCCACAATCGCTAGCGAACCTGAGCAAGTACATCTCCTACAGCCCGGTTCGCGCTTCCGCGCAGCCTTTGGTTGGATCACATATCGAGACCGGCATTGACATGGCACCGCACATGCCAGCGTCGCCGCAGAATGTGAAACGCGCCCTGGTGAGCGACTGGAGCTGGTGGTCAGAAAATCGAGATGAACTCAACGAGCGATTTAGCGCCTGGTTGCTGCGCTAGGCCGAAAGGGCGAGTAACCCCGCTCACTGGTCCATACCAAGGGAAACTCTTCACAGTCCATTAGGTCACCGTCCTTCAGGGAGGGCGACCTTCCTGAGTCCAAGGCAATTGTGCCCACACGCTCGCAATAGCGGACATCGTCGCCTAGGTAGTGCAGAGAGTATGCAAGACGGTCGCGACTGCTGCGATTGCCGGTGGAACCATGCACCGTATTGGCGTGATGGACGATCACATCACCCGGTTCGGCAGGGTAGTAGACGATGTCGTATTCGCTCGAGTTGCCTTCAATGTCGGGCAACTTTGGAAATTGTGATCCAGGGAAGGGCTTCTGAGTTATAAACCCATTGGGGGCATGCGTTTGCCATAGATGGGAGCCACGGACGTATCCCATCATGCCGTCTTCAATACCCACAGCTTCGAGAGGAATCCAGACGGTGCAGCACTTGTCTCCAGTCACATGAAAGTAGGGCGTGTCTTGGTGAAAGGAAGTGCGGTGCAAAGATCCCGCTTCCTTTATGAAGAGTTGCTCGCCATAAAAGTTGAGACGATTAGTTTGCATCAGACCGGCGATTCGTTCCGGCAGCGGTGGGCCGCAGCAGAGTTCGGCCAACGCCGGAAAGAGTTGCCAATTGAAACTGCTGATGCAGAAGCGTCCTGTTGCAGATTTCACCCCGGGCGTGACGAATTCAGCACCGCTCGCCTCGATCATGGGAGTGATGGTTGTAAAGTCCACGAAATCGAGCCGACTTGGGTCTTCGCCCATTTCTTGGGCACAGGCAGCCCTCAAACGCCCCAACCAGTCATCGTCGAGGAAGTTCGATAAATGCACGACACCCTGACGATGGAATTCGTGTTTTTCGTCCTCGGTGATATCCCTCATGACACCGGAAATCCTGCGGTGATCGTAGGATGCCGGAGCAGGGGTGTTCCGGTCAAGTTGGCTGCACCTGGGGCTAAAGGTTTGTGCGGGCGTATTGCGATCACTTTGTTCCAAAGACCCGGTGGCAAAGCTAACTGATTGACCTCTATGTGCAACATTCAGCTTTAGTTCCATTCGCCCGTCGGGCTAGCCATAGCCAACAAGAAATGTGTCGGAGCAGCCTTTCTGACTTACTAGGGAACGTACGCGCACAAATTCTCATTGCAAATGTATTCAATATTAATTACTCTTAATACACTATGTTTGGAAGGAAGTTATGCCGCGAACTACTACGATGACGGTTCGTATCAGCGGGGCACTCAGCGACTTTGTTGCAGCGAATGTCGATCAGTCTGGAGATTACGAAAGTGTTAGCGAGTACATTCGGGATTTGATTCGGCGGGACAAGATACGCGCCGAACACGAAGCCTTCAGTCGCCTCAAAGCGGAATTGGAGCAGGCTTTCTCCGCTCCAGAGGATACCTATCAACGGCTTTCTGCGGAGGAAGTCATTGCGTCCGTAAAGAGGTCGCGCAGCCTATGAAGCCGGTTCGTGTACAGGAGGCAGCGACGCGGCGAATTGAAGAAATTTATCGGTACAGTCTTGAACAGTGGGGAGAAACCCAAGCGGACGCGTATATTACGGGCATGTTCGAAGCAATTGAGGGCATTGCGTCCGGCACTACGCAATCGCGTTCTGTTCCTGTGGAGTTTGGTGTCAGCGGCAACTTGTTCCGCTACCGCAGACATTTCGTCTATTGGAAAACACTGAGCGACGGGTCCATCGGCATTGTCACGATATTGCATGAGCGCATGCACCAGTTGATTCAATTTCGAGAAGATTACGAACCCTAAGCTCCGTCAAGGCCAACTCACGCCGATTCGTGAACGGCGGAAGAGGCGGGAGTCGAACCCACCAGACGCTTATGGCGTCTCAACGGCTTTGAAGGCCGCGCGCCTCACCGGAGACGTTGCTCTTCCGAGGGCAGTCTATCGCATGAGAACGCCTTCAGACATAGTAGAAAATTGTAGAAAATTGTTGCTTCCGCATTCGCGTTCCGACCAGCGCCCGGTTGGTTGCTCCTGTCGAACAAGTGACAAACAAGCGAAGCAAGGGCGGAGTGGGGATTCAGGGCTATTGAGCTTTGGGATTCATGTGTCTCCGGTCGCCAACACGCCTTGTGATGCCTCTGCGGTCGAGGTATTCGAGTATGTCTATGCAGGCGTTCCTTCCGTGTCCGCTCTTGTCTCTGAATTCACACACGCCGAATCCCTCAGACGAGTCGAGGCTTTGGGCGAGATGAATCGCATCTTCGAGTGTTTGAGAACCCACGACCCTGCGGTCATTGACGAACACAATCTCTCCGGCGGCTTCCAAGCGTTTTGCGGTCTTTCTCACTTCAATGAGTTCAATGGAGAGCAGCTTGCCGAGGTCCCCAAGCGTTGGTGACCTATTTGATGCGTCTTGAAGCGCGTTCAGTAGCGACAACTCATTCTTTGATCTAGTTGCCCGAAAACTTGGTAGTTGGAGCGCTCCCAATCGAATGGCGACCTTCTTGGTATTCACAAGGGTCGCGATCAATTCGCGCAACAGTGCGTTGGGAATCTGGCTTTCTTTACGCAAGGAATCGATACTCATTCCTTGCGACTCAGGGTGTTTTCTGTGCCGATTATCTATCGATTCTAATATCTTAGATTCATATTGTTGATATGTGGTCTGGAGAATCACATTGGAGGTAGAAC
>CAZNYE010000381.1:0-3532 GCA_964577185.1 uncultured Pseudomonadales bacterium
GCAATATGGCGCAGGGCTGAACTACGCCCACTACTTCGCGGGCGGATGGCAACTGAATGCGCGCATCGACTTCAACTATCGCAGCAAGATGTATGCCACGCCTTTGAACCTGGCGCACAACGGCGACCGCACACTCTCGAACGCAAATGTCAACCTCAGCGGCGACGATTGGAGTGTCACGCTCTGGGGGCGGAACATATTCGACCAGGAATACGCGGCCAATAGTTTCGTGCTGCCGTCCTTCACCCGTTACATCGTCGGTCTCGGCGCGCGCCGCAGCATGGGTCTGACGGTGAACTACAGCCTCTAAACTCCTCAATTATCAATGAGCGAAGCCTACAATGCGATGTCCTATGTCGATGTGGCGAAGCGATATAACGACATCAACCATATTCCCCTGGAGGCGGCGAGCCGGCTCGGCCAGGCTGTCGCTTCGCTTGCGGGCGAAGGTGCCCGGATCGTGGATCTCGGAGGCGGCGCGGGACGCGTTTCCGTTCCGGTGGCCGCCTGCTTGGACACGGTGTCGATGGACATCGAGCCTCACATGCTTGCCGCGTGCCGGGCGCTGGCCGAAGAGCGCAAGGTTCCGATCGGCCTGGTCGTTGGCACGGTGCTACAACTGCCGTTCTCCGACAATCATTTTGATGCCGTGCTGATCACCAACGTGCTGCACCAGGTAGGGAAGTGGCGCGATGCGCTCGCAGAAGTCGCGCGGGTGTTAAAGCCCGGCGGCATGCTGATCATGGGACGCGACATTCTCGACGAGGGATCCTGCGCCGGTCTATTGCGCCAGCGATCGCGCGCCATCACAGCAATGGTAGCGCCAGAGATGGTGCCGACGGATGCCGCGGGACCCGCGCTGTTTCAGCATCTTCAAGCGATGGGTGGCCAGGGAGGGCCCCCCGTCGTGGCATGCAGCTGGACCGAATCGCTTTCACCGAGAGATGTGCTGGAGCGCATGGCGGAGCGCACACATAACGAGACATGGAGCTTGAATGATGAACAGCTCGTTGACGTGATGGCACAGATCCTTCCCTGGGCCGAGACACATTTCGACGACTTGGACGCGGTTGAAGACGTGCAATGGTCCTTCGGCCTGGCCGCTGTCGCTGGGCTCGCCTGAGTTGGTGCGGATACCAACTACCGAGCGAGGCGAATGAACCAGACCTCCGAGCAGCGCCAGGTGTCCGCGACTGCCTCGCCTTCTCGCCTGTACCAAGTGGTTCTGGCAATCCAGCTCACCCTGCCGCGGGCGGCTGTCGGCTGGCTTTTCGCCCTACTCACCAGCAACTACAACCGCATCTCCATTCACGAGATGGGCATCGCTGCGGTCACCATCACCGGCCTGCTCGCGCTCTATCACTTCCTCTCTCCCTTCCAAGTCATCTTCGGCCGTTTGGCGGACCGCTTCCCCATGTTCGGCTACCGCCGGTCGTCCTACGTGCTGATCGGCCTGTTGCTATCGTCACTGGCGGTGGCCGGCCTACCGTCGGCCACTTATGCCATGAGCCAAGGATTCGCTTCGGGTTTCGCGCAGGTATTCGGACTATTGATGCTGTTTGGCATTGGCTTCGCGATGTCGGGCGTCTCCCACCTGTCGCTGGTGGCCGACGTGGTTCCCCAGCACAGGCGCGGACTGCAGGTGGCGATGATCTGGGCCATGCTGCTGGTGGGTATGATCGTTTCGCTCGCGTTCATTCGCGCGTTCATGCCCGAATACGACTACGAGCGCATGCAGGTGCTGTACGCCCTGACAGTTCCCATCGTTGTCGGGGTGACACTGCTCGGCCTGATCGGCGTCGAGAAGCGACAACGCGCATCGGAGCGCGCCGCCTCGCCGCCGGAATCAGCATCGGACGAACCACGCCGCAACGAAGCGGCGCTATTGCTGCGTTTTGTCCAAGACGCGGCCGCCGAGCCCAATAGCCGCAATTTCTTTCTGTTTGTTTTTGTCGCACTCATGGGGATTGGCATCCAAGACAATATTCTTGAAGTGTTCGGTGCCGAGGTGCTCGACATGACTGTGGGAGAGACAGGACAATTTCAGCAGCTCTGGGGCGCGGGCTCGCTAGTTGGAATGTTCGTCATGGGCATCGCCACGCTGCGCCGGTCCGTTTCCTCGCGGACGGCCATCACCGTCGGCCTTCTGGGCATCGCGGCGGGTCTCGCCGCCGTTGCATTTGGCGCCTTCATCGCCGCCGGTTCGGTCGTCCTGATCGCATTGGTCGCGTTCGGATTCTTCAACGGCTTTTTCCTCGTGGGTGCCCTCACCACCATGATGGACATGACCACGGAAGAGGACCGCGGGGCCTACATGGGTCTGTGGGGACTGTCCCTGGCGCTCGCCAACGGATTCGCCAGTATCCTAGGGGGCGCCTTGGTGACCGGGTTCATCGAAAGCGGGATTGCGACCGCATCGGTCGGCTACGGCGGTATCTTCCTCTTTGAGGCCCTACTTATGCTCGCCAGCCTCTATTTCATACGATCAGTGGACACGCGCCACTTCCAGCGGGTCAGCGTTCGCGGCATGACCAATACCATGGCGACAGATATGGGGTGATCGAAGACAATGATCGTCGGCGAAAATCAGGCGAAGCTACAGTTCACGCTGCAAAAGGTCGCCATCGCCTGGGGTTTCTGCCTGGTGGTGACCAGTGTCAACCGAGTCGCGATTGTCGACCTCGGCATACCGGCATTACTCGTGGCCTTCCTCATCGGCGTCTATACGCTGTTCGGACCCTTGCAGCCGGTCATCGGACGAATCACCGATCGCTACCCTATTCTGGGCTTCCGGCGCACGCCCTACCTGTTGTTCGGTGCCCTGCTCGGCGGCATGACCTTCCCCTTCGTTCCCGATGTCCTGGTAGAGATGCAGGGCGGTTCGACACTTGCTATGTTCAAGTGCGCCCTGCTGTTCTGCCTGTTTGGCCTGTCTATTGCTATTCAGGCCAACACCTTTCTCGATCTCGTGAAGGACACCACCACGGAAGAGGCGCGCAGCCGCATCACCACCGTGACCTGGACGGCGCAAGCGCTGGCCATGGCGTTCTGGGCATGGATCTTCTCACTCTTCATGCAGGATTATTCACTGAATGAGATGCGCTTGCTCTATTGGATGTCGCCATTGGTCATGGTGGGCATCACGCTGCTCGGCGTCGTCCGGCTGGAATCGCGCCTCACCCGCGAACAATTGGATGACATCGCGCGGAACCCGCCACCGGCAGTCTCCTTGTTCGAACCCATGCGCGAGTCCATGGCGGTGATCGGTTACAACCGGCATGCGCGCCTCTTCTTCGTCTTTATCATCCTTTCCTTGTTGAGCGTCTTCCTGCAGGACATGCTGCAGGAAGTCTGGGCGCACGACCTGTTTGCCATGTCCGCCGGAGAATCCACCGTGTTTCAGCGCATCTACAACGGCATGCAGACACTTGGCATGGCAGCCATGGGCATATTCGTTACGATGCAAGCGAGGAGGCGGCGCGGGGAGGCCGCAGCGGGACAAGATGCCGGACCGACGCTGCCCGTGCGGCAG
>CAZNYE010000382.1:0-2756 GCA_964577185.1 uncultured Pseudomonadales bacterium
GGCGCCTTGCAATCAGGCACCACCGAGTCGCTCATTTATGACACGATTCAAAAGAGTGCCGGCGAAAATCCGGACGCGGCGCGCAAGCTTCGCTGGATTGAATCCATCTACACGCGCATCTATGGCCGTTCCCTGGCAGCACGTTCTCTTGGTGCCACCTGCGCTCTCTTCCTCGGCGGCTATCTCGCGGCATGTGTGGGGTTCGACGCGGTGCTGCTGCTCAGCGTCATTTCGCCCTGGATGGGTGCCCTCGCCCTGTGGATGCTGATTCGCGACCCTCGCCAGACGAGCGCGCAGGTTGATCAGCGCTCCTTTGTCGGCGTGATACGCGATGCCGTCGCCGAGATACTGCCAAATCGGGAACTGCGCCACTTCTTGCTAGCCTTCGCCACCTTGGGCGCGACCTTTGGGGCATTGGAGGAGTACATCGGTCCCTTCTATCAAGAAAAGCCAGACATCACGCTTGGCATCATAGGTGTCATTATGGGCGCGGCCCTACTTGGCGGAACGATTGGGCTGCTACTGGCGGAACGCATGCGCTTCAAACGCCACGCCTCTGTTCATTTGCTCATGATTCTTGCGTCGGTGATGCTGCTTGGTAGCGTCGTAACTGCGAGCGCGCTGGGCGTGGTGGCGCTGGTCGGCTATTTCTTCGTCTGCTCCATCAGCTTCGTCCATCTGCAATCTCGCATGCAGGCGCGCATCAAGGGCGATGCCCGAGCAACAGTGACTTCAGCGGCCTGGATGCTAGACGCAATCATAGGCATAGGCTTTTACCTGCTCATGGGGGCCGTGGCAGAAGCCTTCAACTGGCATGCGGCCTTTGTGGCCATCGCCGCGGCCACCATCCTGTGCGCGGGTGGTTTTGCCCTTGTCGCCCCGAAGGAAGCGTCCTGACACACACACAATCGGCGCGGCGCGCTACTCGAAGGACCTACGCATCACCAAGCCAATGGTTCGCGGCTGGTTCACACGAAAGCCGAGCCGCGCCCTCCCCCCTCGCTCACGATCAAAGGACAAGGCCGCATTCTCGTCCGTGACATTGTTGACATAAAGCGCCGCTTCCCATTCATCCTTGATGATGCCAAAACGCAGATTCAGCAATGTATAGGGGTCGAGTTCCAGGTCGATCATGGTGACCTCGTCTCCCGTCGCACCAGCGTAGGGTAAGGCGGACACAAAATCGCCCGCGCCGGGAACCTGATCGCTCGGCTGTGTAATGCGATCACCAACATGCTGCAAACCAGCATAGATGTAGGCATTACTACCTCCCAACCAGTTCACGCGAAACGAATAGTTTGCTGTCGCCGCAAGCTGCAATTCTGGAACAGAAGCAAGGCGATTGCCGCTTTCCACCCCTCCGAGGACCCCTCCTTGTTCTGAATTCACCGTCGAGTCAAACTGGGACTCCACCATGCTCCCCGCAAGCGCAACTTCCAAGCCTTCTAGGGGCTCCGTCGCCAACTCGAACTCAATGCCCGTGGTGTGCGCTTCTTCAACGTTAAAGGAAATGCGCGACGAGCAAGAACCCGCATCCAAAGTGACCTGCAGGTCTTCGACCTCCGAGTGGAATACGGCCATGTTCAGACGCACGCCATTGTCCCAATTCGCCTTGAAGCCGGTCTCGTAATTCCAGATGGATTCGTCATCGTAAGCCTGAAAGCTGCCGAATGTTCTAAGGTCACCGGGGGTGCAGAGCCCGGCGTTCAAGGGGTCGTTGACGCCACCGAGCCGGAATCCTCTCGAAGCCTGCGCATTCCAGGTAATCTCTTCATTCAGTTGATAGCTCGCCAAGACACGCGGGCTGAACCCGTTGGATTCGGTCGCATCGGTTTGCAGATCTCCATTGGAAAAAAGCCCACCGGAGAGAAAGGTGCGCTCTTCTTCCCAATCGTACCATCGACCTCCAAGGGTCAGTTCCAAGCGGTCGCTGACGGCATAGTTCAGTTCGCCAAAGATGGCAACCTGAGAAATATCGTAAGGTAGGTCCGAGATGTAGGGGCTGTCCAACACTGTGTAGCCGTTGCGGGTGGCATCGGAAACTTCAGACCCGAGGTGCGCATCGACATAGGCGTCATATCCAGGTGTTGGCAGGCGCTGCGCGTAGTCGCGCTGCAGATCCGAATAGAACAGGCCGACAAGCCATTGCAGTGCGGATTCTCGAACAGAAGTCAGATGTATTTCTTGCGTGAATTGCTCTAGTTCCGTGGTATCTCGCAAGTTGAAGGCAAAGCGCACACCCTCATCGGGAAAGCCGAGTGGAGACACCCCGACGCTAGCCCCAAGTGCGGAGGCATCTCGACTTACGAGCAACTCGCGCGTCATAAGGCTTGACACCGAACTCAAAGTAAAGCCGTCAAATTCCGCTCGAATGGCGATATCAAACAGCATGGTCTCGTCTTCAAAGGCTTCTTCCAAGAGCAAGTACTGTTCCCGCTCACCCAATTGAATGGCAGGACGGGTCGTGGTGTAGGGGTTTGCAAATAGGTTATAGACTTCTTCGCGATTGAATCCATCGGCCTCCACCTCTTGATAAATCACGCGCGGCGTGATGTTCAAACGCTCCGTGACCTGCCACAAGAGTGAAGCCCTGATTCCGCGACGCGTGCCGAAATTCACATCTTCGTGCCGAGCGCCGTTTTCGGAGAGCGCATCTATGAACCCGGCGTATTCGGTGCCATAACCGACCACCCGAAGCGCTGCGGAATCGGAGAGAGCCACGTTCGCCATGCCCTTGACATGGCCTCCCACATCAC
>CAZNYE010000383.1:0-9992 GCA_964577185.1 uncultured Pseudomonadales bacterium
CCTTCCCAAGCCAATCGTCCCAAATGCGAGAGTTGCGACTTCGCCTTGTGCATGTTGACCTGCACAGACACCTCACTTAGCTAATCTTAGCCAATCCTAACGGCCGGACCCAGTGCGGTCAAGCACCCAGCCATTCACCCAGCCATTCACCCAGCCATTCAAGTGGGGAAGTTTGCTTCGTCAACTTGTCTCGTCTCATGGTTCTCCGAGTCCGACCGCAGGCGTGCATGCAGGCGTCCCAGCTCGAGCCAGTGCGAGATGTCCCAGAAGCGCCTCGCCTGCCCTGAGGTAGCTGGCAATACAAACACACGCGCGCCCGCAAAGCTGGCCACTTCTCCATAGTTGATTTGCCTGACGCCGAGAAAGGTGCTGGCGGGCCGTTTGCCGTTAAAGGCAATGAGTTGTGGCGAGCAGACGCGAATACGGCGGGCGAGATCCTCCACATCGTACGCCCTCGGGCTAAGTTCATCGTCATTTCCATATTCATACTTGGCGAGGTCTGTGATGCCTATGAAAAAGCGTGGCAGAAGCGGATATTCCTCTGGGCGCAATTGTCGGTCGGTGAAGCCAGCCGCGTGAAGGGTCGGCCAAAAACGATTCCCGGGATGTGCGTAGTAGGCACCTTGACGCGCGGACTTCTTACCAGGCGCCGAGCCACAAAAGAGTGTGATCATGCCGCGCGGCATCACGTCCGGAAGCACATGAGAGCGCTTCATGCCTTCAGCGCTGACTCGGCGGCAAGGGCTTGTCCCAAGAGTTGACGATCTCCCATTGTCTCGCCCATCAAGGTCAGACCAACAGGCAGAGAGCCCGCATCCAAGATCGGCAGGGAGATGGCTGGGCGATCAAGCATATTGGCCACGCCCGGATTCCTGAGCATGAGGAGATTGGTGCGCACGTAAACCTCGTCGTCCTTCAATGACTCAATTGTCGGAGCTGTCAGGGCAACGCTTGGAAAACACAATAGATCGAAACTCCGCGTCGCGAGGTTGGCCAGTTCGATGATCCTGCGACGCAGAAGCAGCTTGCTCCTGTAGACCGCTGCCCCTTGCCGCGCTCCCATGAGAATACGCGATGCGACGCGAGGGTCGTATTGTTCTTGAGCATTCTCCAAGAGGCGCTTGTGCCAGGCGTAGGCTTCGGCAGCAGCCAATCCACCGTCTTCAAGGAGTTCTGGCAAGCGATCAAGTGCGCCGAGCCGAAGGTCACTCATGTGCGCACCCGCAGCTTCAAGGCGCGTGAGCGCATGATCATAAGCACTGGCAATTGAGGGTTCGACTTCGGCCTCAACATAATTCACCAAGCGCCCTATGCGCAATCCAGCAAGTGGCTGGACTTCAGGGAGCCAATCTCCATTCTCCGCGGCGAGCACCGCATCCACAAGGGCGCAGCAACTCACGCTGCGTCCGATGGGACCTATGGAGTCAAGGCTAGAGGAAAGTGGCACCACACCGGCTGTTGGAACGCGACTTGCGGTGGGCTTGAACCCTACAAGCCCACACAGTGCCGCGGGTATGCGACAAGAACCGCTGGTATCGGTGCCTATGGCGACCGCCGCCATGCCATCCGTCACCGAAATAGCCGCACCAGAGGATGAGCCGCCGGGAATCCTTCCCCGCTCGCGATCAAAAGGGTTCCTGGGCGTTCCGAAGTGCGGGTTCAGTCCTAACCCGGAGTAGGCAAATTCGGTCATGTTGGTGGTGCCCACCAAGACCATGCCCGCCGATTTCAAACGCCTCACCACCGGGCTGTCGCTACTTGCCGCGGGAGCGCCAGCAAGCACTCGCGAACCGGCGGTGGTGACCTGTCCGCCGATATCAAATAGATCCTTTACCGAAATCGGAACGCCGAGCAGTGGAGAAGCCGACTGTTCGCCATGCTTGTGCGCCTCCGGACGTTCTGCATCGGCTCGCGAAGCGTCTTGGAGAAGCGCAGAATTCAATCGGATAAAGACGCGTCCGCCTTCCGACGCAGTGTCCTCAATGCGCCGCAGATATTCTGACGCCAACTCAAGGCTACTGACCTGACGGTTCTGAAGCGCAGCGCAAAGAGAGACGAGTGTCGAGCCTATATCCATGCGTCAATGGTAAACCCTCGCCAAGCGATCGAAACGGGCCGGGTCTCTTAGGCGACTATTGAACGATCTTAATGGGGTTTCCTGGGCGCGGCTCGCCGTAGGGATAGTCTCCATTAATGAGGCGCAGGGTCTCCTCTGGATAGCTGCGAATCTCGCTGAGGCGCGCAAGCTCCTTATAAGTCATGCCGGGCTCCGCGTAGATCACCCTGATTTGCGGTCTTCCGAGATGGGCAAGGTCTGAATCCTGCAAGCGACGCACGGACTCAATGCTCCGCCGGAAGGCGGCGGCAAAGGCTTCAGGGTCTCCCGACGACCCTGCCTGGCCATCAAACACCAACACGGTTTGCCCCAGATACACCACCCCGAGCATGATGGACTTGGCATCACTGTCTTCAGTTGACATACGAGCCATATAGGCCTTGATCGCATCTGTTTCGATTGATGTGCCGGAAACTTCATCTTCCCGTCCAAGCACACGCTCAATGTAGTCCTTGGGCTTGGTTTTTTCGTTGTAACCGCCTTGCGTCACGTTGATATGGCCGACTGCCGATCCTCCCGGCGCCTGCGCCGATGCTTTGCTTGGCGATGCGCCAACAGTCCAGCCTTCGGGAAACTCAATGGCGAGTCGCAATCGACCCTGCAGCCATAGGTTGTCCACCACCTTGCCTTGGGCATTGTGTTCCCCGTACACCATGCCATCGACCATTTCGAGGAAATCGCCCACCACTTCGCTTTTCTCCCACCGGTACTCGCCCTCCGCCTGCTCTATGGCATAGTGCAGACGACGGTCACTCTTGGGGTGCGAGGAGAACACACCGTGATAGGCGCGCGGCTTTTTGGCGACCTTTTTATTGAATATGCTCTGGTCCTTCAAGAGTGACAGCATTTCAAGGTGCGCGTGCGGCGAATAGCCGGCCTTGGCTAGGTACTCGGCACCATAGGTATCGGCTTCGAGCTCCATCTCACGTCCATAGCCGGAAATATATTGCGCCATGGCGGTCTGCGAAGCACTATAGAGCGCCCCGCTTCCGGTAAGCACCGCCGCGACAAATCCGGCCACGTTTCCTAGTCCAGATCTTGTGTTGCGTCGCGCCGCATGGCGTTTGGTGACGTGCGCGATTTCATGACCGATCACGGCGGCGAGTTGATCCTCATTCTGCATGTGGACGATCAGGCCGGTGTGGAGAAATATGTATCCATCTGGCAATGCAAAGGCATTGACGCTCGATTCGTCAAGCACCGTGAACTTGTATTCACGGCCCTTGTGTTCAGTCTCAGCGAGGATCTTCTCGCCGAGGCGCTGCACGTATTCCTGCCAAGCCTCGTCCGGGTATATGGCTTGATTCTCTTCAAACTCTTCGAACATGTCCTCGCCGGGCCCGGCGAGCACCGGAGCCGCGAGAATCAAGCCGAGCAAAGGCAGAGCTCTGAGCACAAAGCGAGCGTCGCTTGTCAAAAGTGCAGTCACGCGAAGCAGTCTGGCCTAGTCATAGAGAGTGTACGACAAGTTGCACGATTCCTGTCGCATTCGAGAGGCATGGGCGCGGGGACGCAACCACCCCCCGCAAAAGGATGAATCAGCCCGCCTAGGCTTGCGTACGTGAACCAAAGCGCCGGTTGAAACGCTCCACCCTACCCCCGGTGTCAACGATTTTCTGCTTGCCTGTATAGAAGGGATGACAACTGGCGCAGACCTCAAGATGCATATCCTTCCCCAAGGTTGAGCGTGTATTGATGACATTGCCGCAACTGCAAGTTGCGGTCATCTCTTGATAGTCTGGATGAATGTCGGCCTTCATTTGCCTTGCGCTCTATGAAAGGAAAGTCTTGGGCTGCGCAGTCTATCAGCTTTCCGTGCACCCGATGCGCCGCGACGACTTGATTTCGATGAGCACCTCGGGTTGACCAGGGCGGTGAACGGAATCCACTCACCTAGTGGCGCGATGCGAGGTCACGTTTGAAGTGTGGGGAGCTCTGGATAGGGTATCAGCACCGATGCCTTTTCTTCTCTCTTGGACGCTCGCTCCGCAGGCTTTTGCGGCCGCCACACTCTTGGCCTCGGCATGCCCAATTTTCGAAAGAGTTCGGTTGTATCCTTGGCGGACAGAGTTTGAAAGTGACCGGCAAGCAACCCAGGCGGGAGAATGACCGGGCCGAACCGCACGCGCTTTAGGCGGCTCACACGAGCGCCAACGGCTTCAAACATGCGCCGAACCTGTCTATTGCGACCCTCCATCAGCACCAGGTGATACCAGTAGTTGCTCGCACCTCCGCGAAAATAGCGCAGGTCAGAAAACCGAGCCAAATCACCGGACTCTATCTCAATGCCCTCCGTGAGCTGCTTTTCTTGCACTTCGGTGATGCGAATATCGAGCCGCACCGCGTATTCGCGATCAAGTCCAGTCGAAGGATGCATCATGCGGTGCGCAAACTCTCCATGATTGGTCAGCAGCAACAGCCCACTGGTGTTGATGTCCAGCCGACCAATGGAAATCCATCGTCCCTGGCGGAGTCTAGGAAGACCATCGAAGCACGTTGGACGCCCCTCGGGGTCGCTCCTAGTGCAGACGACTCCAGCTCGCTTATTGAGCAGTAGAATCCTGGCCGGACTCTGGCTCGGCTTCGGTAGCATTTGCCCGTCTATGCGAATACGTTCGCTCCCCTCGACGCGCATGCCGAGACGTGCTATCTCGCCATCGACGCTGATTCTCCCGGCCGAGATCCATTCTTCAATGGTCCGGCGCGAAGCCACGCCCAAGGCCGCAAGATGCTTTTGCAATCGCTCCATGTCACTACTCGCCCCGCTTGACACTATAGGACAACGCCCCTCTTGTGGGCGAACAGAGTGGGCGAGCACACCATCAGGGGCGACATTGCGGCTAGTTCCTATAGTGTCGAGGGAGGCGACTAGTCACCGCTCCATCTCTAGCGCATAAGGCCGTCAACACCCGGAGCGCAGAAGTGTTTGCCGAGATCGGTCACTACGAAGGTTTAGCCAATGCTGCTTCGCCACCTGCCAGCACACGCTTCTCAAGCAGGCCCTCCTGCACAGAGTCGCTCACAAGTTCATCGGCGCTCGGCAATTCATCAAGACTCTTGAGCCCGAAGTAATCCAGAAAGGCGCGCGTGGTTCCATAGAGCGCGGGCCTTCCCGGCGTTTCGCGATGTCCGGTCACACGAATCCAGTCACGATCAGCCAAGGCGCGCAGGATACTGCTATTCAGACGCACGCCCCGGATCTGCTCGATCTCACCGCGCGTCACAGGCTGCCGCCAAGCGATGATCGCCAAGGTTTCGAGGGATGCCCGCGAGTAACTCGGTGGCTGCTGGCCCTTAAGGCTCGTAATGAAGGGCGCGTATTCGGAGCGCGTCACATAGGATAAGCCGGCAGCCGTTTCTCTCAATTCAATCGGGCGCTCAGAGGAAGCCCGCATGAGGCCGTCGATTACCTGTCTGATCCTCTGAAGCAAATCCTGGGACTCGGACTCCCCGGAGTCCGCATCTATGACCGCGCGGCGCAGCCTATCCATGGTGACGGGTTCGCCGCTACCAAGCAGCATCGCCTCGACGGCATCGGCAAGCTGTTGATCGGTCATCCCCGCGTCCCGGCATGTGCCGCGGCGGTGACGTACATGGGCGCAAAGGAGCCGTTCTGCACCACGTTCACGCGGCCGTTTTGCAGAAGCTGGGTAATGGCGAGAAAGGTCACCACCACGCCACGACGGCCCTCATCCAAACAGAAGAGCGCCACAAAAGGCACAAACCTCTTCGAAGACGCTACCTGTGCCAAGATGTCCGCCATACGTTCACTCACCGAAAGCAACTCGGCACTCATCTGGTGATGCTCGCGGTAGCTCGCTCGCAGCAGCACATCCGAGAAGGCAGACATCAGTTGGTTGAGCCCAACTTCCGGCAGGGGTCGTTCATCGGGAGGCACGTTGCTTTTCACTATTGCCGGAAAGAACTCTCGCTCCATTCTCGGTATTTCATCGAGTTGTTCCGCGACTCGCTTGATGCGATCAAATTCGCGTAGCCGCCTGACGATCGCGGCGCGCGGATCATCTTCATCTTCGTCGTCGCTCGGCAGCAACGGTAACAACATGCGCGACTTGACAGCCGCCAGGGTTGCCGCCATGGACAAGTATTCTCCCGCAAGGTGAACGTCGAGCTGATCCATCAATTGAATGTACTGTAGATATTGATCCGTTACGGCCGAAACACTGATTTCGAGAATGTCGAAATCATGCTTGCGGATCAGGTACAGCAGTAGGTCGAGTGGCCCCTCGAATGAATCAAGAAACACTCGCAAGGCCTCGGGTGGCACATAGAGGTCACTTGGAAACTCGTTCAGGGTGACACCCCGAACTCTTGCTAAACTTCTGCCGTTCTCGTGCATCTGCATGGTTCCTCTGTCAGCGCTGGTTGACAATCCTTTGATAATCCTTGATGGATGGTCCTGATTCACTAGCTCCGAACGAGTCCTACCGCCGAGCGAACATCTTCGAGGGTGTCCTTGGCTTCTTCTCTGGCTCGCTCGGAACCCTCGCGCAATACGGATTCGACGAAGCCCGGGTTGTCGCGATACTCCTCAGCAGTCTCGCGAATCGGTGCCTGCTCCTGACTGATGCTTTCAATCAACGGCTGCTTGCAGTCGATGCAGCCTATGGATGCCGTCCGACAGCCTTCGGCGGCCCAAGCACGACACGCATCATCCGAATACACCTGATGCAACTCGAAGACCGGACACTTATCTGGATCCCCCGGATCCCTGCGTCGCTGACGCGCAGGGTCGGTCTTCATTGTTCGCACCTTACGCTCGATTTCCGCCGCTTCCTCTCCGAGAAGGATGGCGTTCCCGTAGGATTTCGACATCTTGCGGCCATCGAGCCCGGGAAGACTCGCCGATTCAGTCAGCAAAACCTGCGGTTCGGGAAGAATGATCCGACCTATGCCTTCGATATAGCCTTCAAGACGTTCCCGATCTCCGACCGAAAGCCCGCTTTGCTCGGCGAGTAGCGCACGAGCATTCTGCAGCGATTCCTGGTTTCCACGCTCCTGGTAGTCGTTGCGAAACTCCTTGTAGCGTCTTGCCGCGCGACGATCCATTTTGTCAAGCGCCGCAAGCGCATGCGCTTCAAAGTCCGGTTCGCGTCCGTAAATGTGATTAAAGCGACGACCAATCTGACGGGTGATTTCCACATGCGCCGCCTGATCTTGCCCGACGGGCACCTTGCCGCCTCGGTACATGAGGATATCGGCCGCCTGTAAGACCGGATAGCCTAGAAAGCCGTGGGTGGCAAGTTCGAAGTCTGTCAGTTCTTGTTGAAGTTGCTTGTAGGTTGGAACGCGTTCAAGCCAGGAGACCGGCGTTACCATGCTGAGCAGCAAGGCGAGTTCGGCATGCTCGGGGATGTGCGACTGGACAAAGAGGGTGCATTGCGACGGATTGAGGCCCACCGACAGCCAGTCCACGACCATCTCAAAGGTATCGCGCTGCACATTGCCGGCATGTTCGTAGTGAGTGGTCAGTGCGTGCCAATCCGCGACAAAGAAAAAGCACTCGTACTCAAGCTGAAGATTCCGCCAGTTGTACAGGCACCCATGCAAGTGTCCAAGATGCATACGCCCTGTCGGGCGCATACCGGACACCACGCGGCGCGTGGCTTCCTCGCTACTTAGGCCGCTACTCAAATTGCACGCCGCTCCTCGCACGGCCTTCAGGCTCTAGATAAGCATTATAACGACAGATATAGCGTGTGTAACGCCTTTAACCCACTGCATCTAGTGGCATGCGTCCGCGATCAACGATTGCTGAACGATTGCGGCGGCTGATATCTGGATTGCGAATTCGTCCCTTTTCCGCCATGCTTTGGCGATGTTCCTGTGTTCGCTCGTTTCGTTCTAGTGTCCGCTCGCTTCGCTCGCTATCATGTGCCCTGCACGTTCCCTGGTCGGAGTACCACGTGAAACAATTCGAGGATTTGCTACCGCTCGTTGTGTTCGGGGTTGCCTATTGGCTGGCAGACCTCTACGTGGCGACCGGTGCGCTCATGGTGGCCTTTGTGATTGTGGTGGGATGGAAAAAGCTGCGCGGTGATGAGGTGAGCCGAACACTAAGCCTCTCGCTGATCGCCGTGTTGGTGCTCGGTGGCCTCACCCTGCTATTGCGTTCGAGCGCCTTTATCCAATTCAAACCCACGCTCGTTTGGTGGGTCATGGGCGCGGCCCTGGGCTTAAGCCAGTTCATTGGACGCGAAAACCTCATGGAACGATTGCTCGGCAGCCACATTCAACTCTCGGCGGACGTTTGGCGGCTTCTCAATCTCTGGTGGGCATCCTTGTTCATTTTGCTCGGGGGCGCCAACATCTTGATTGCAATGTACTTCAGCGAAGCCACCTGGGTGGCCTGGAAGCTCGCGAGCGGTTTCGCCGTGGTTCCGCTGCTCGTCGTCGCATCCATTTTCTGGCTCTACCGACGCGGCCACATCAAAGAGACCCAGGATGCAGAAATCAGCGGAAGTCGCTCTTGACCACCAAGCTCAGCGTAAATCTCAATAAAATCGCGCTTCTAAGGAACGCGCGCGCCGGGGAAGTGCCAAGCCTGACCGATGCCGCCCGCAGGGTGCTCGATGCCGGCGCGGCTGGCATCACGGTACATCCACGCCCTGACATGCGCCACATTCGGCCGGGGGATGTGTTCACGCTCGCCAGCCTACTCGCCGGTGAATATCCAGATCGAGAATTCAATATAGAAGGCAATCCAAAGGCCGGTGCCAACGCGCTCGGCTACCCGGGGTTCATGCAGATTTTGCTTGAAACGTGCCCCACTCAGGCGACTCTCGTTCCTGACAGCGATGATCAGCTAACTTCGGATCACGGTTGGGATTTGCCGCGCCAGTCTGAAGAGGTCACAGAGCAGATTGCATTGCTGCAAGGCAGCGGCACGCGAGTGAGCCTGTTCATGGATGCCGCCGGCGGGCAGACAATACGCGAAGTGGCGCGGGTCGGTGCCGACCGCGTAGAAATATACACGGGACCCTACGCCGAGGCACATCGGGAGCGCTCGAACAAACCCGAGCAATTTGAACGTGCCCTCGCTGCCTATGCATCTACTGCGAGAGCCACCGAACAGAATGGCCTTGGGATCAATGCGGGACATGATCTCAATCTCGACAATCTTCCCGATCTGGTCATGGCCCACGCGCCGCTCGAAGTTTCCATAGGCCACGCGCTGACGGCGGACGCACTCGTCTACGGCTTGAGCGAAACTGTGAGACGATACATGGCTGCCCTCAATTGACTCCACTGGAATCCGAATCTACTCGTGAAAAGCTCAACACTGCAGAACACCCTGCTCACCCAGCTCACTGGCCTCATTGGAATCATGTGTCTCGCCGTCTCGCCCGGCTGTGCGGACACAACCCCAAAATCCATGCCCAAGGTGAAATTCGAAACCAGCGTCGGTAGTTTCATTGTCGAACTTGACCTCGAAAACGCGCCTGTGACCGGCAGCAATTTCCTCACCTACGTGGATGCCAGCTTTTATGATGGGTTGGTTTTTCATCGCGTTATCCCAGGCTTCGTGGTGCAAGGCGGCGGCTATACACCAGATGGCGATGAACGCGCCACTAACGGCCCCATCATCTACGAAGGCAACAATGGGCTCGACAACGACCGAGGCACCATTGCCATGGCGCGCACCGAAGATCCGAATTCGGCTTCAAGTCAGTTTTACGTCAATCTGGTGGACAACGACTCGTTGAACCACAGCGTCATGAAGCCTGGCTACACCGTGTTCGGTCAGGTAGTCGAGGGTATGGAAGCAGTTGACAAGATCGCCGAATTAGTGACGAGCGACCGGGGATGGAACCCGGCCCGCGGTGCACCGTCTCATCCGGTCGAAATCATCTCGGCA